>NZ_QHJQ01000007.1:0-162500 GCF_003185655.1 Coraliomargarita sinensis
CGACCCCGCAGAAATCCGCCACCTGCCAGATCATCTTCCGCAGGATCTCCCTCTCCCGATCACCAAACAAACGCTCTCCATTCACCGTCCTGGTCATACAGTGATAGGTCGCATCGCTGCCACTTACTTTTAGACGCCGGGTTCGCATGCTTAGATAAGGAAATCGCTCAAATTGAAGTCGTTGTCAAGTATTATTAGCCTGTCCCTTATAATCTTATAATCTACTCGTGAGCTTAATGCCGGTGCATTGTTAAAGTCTCGCTCATTCACGCATTAATCCTGCGCATCCCAATGCATTGGCACGCGAAGCGCTAGCTGCGGTAGGCTATGAATAAAATTGGATTTCTTTTAGACATGGATGGTGTCATCTACCGCGGGAATCAGCTGATTCCCGGTGCCAATAAATTTATCTCGGGATTACGTGAGCGCGAGATCCCTTATCTCTTCCTGACCAACAATAGTCAGCGCACCCGCCGGGACGTGGCCCATAAATTGCGCAAGCTGGGCATCGAAGCCTGCGAGGACGACGTCTTCACCTGCGCCATGGCGACGGCCCGATTTCTGGCCAACCAAACACCGAATGGCACCGCCTACGTCATCGGGGAAAACGGCCTGGTCAATGCACTCCATCGCAACGGCTACACCATTGCGGACGATGATGTCGACTACGTCGTGGTGGGCGAAGGCCGCACCTTGAACTTTGAAATGGTTGAACGTGGGGTTCGCTTGGTCGAGAAAGGCGCTCGCCTCATCGCCACGAACATGGACACCACCTGCCCGACCGAGAACGGAATTCGTCCGGGCTGTGGCGCCATCGTCTCGATGATCGAAAGCGCGACCAATCGCACCGCTTTCTCCGTCGGCAAACCCAGCCCGGTCATGATGCGTGCCGCACGGAAGCAACTCGGCCTGCGTACTGACGAGACCATCATGGTCGGCGATACCATGTATACCGACATACTCGGCGGCGCACAGGTCAGCTATCGCACGGTTCTCGTCCTCAGCGGCCACACCACGCGCGCCGGCATCTCCCGCTTCGCCTACAAGCCGGACCTGATCTGTGACTGCGTCGCCGACATTCCCGAGGAATTCTACCTCGGGGAGAAACATGTGACCTCGGATAAACTCACCACCGGCTCGGTCGAGGAAGTAAATGCTTAAGGCCGCCGCACGACCGCATCGCACTCACGCTGCGGTCGTGCGGCATAATTTTTGAATCGGGAAGGGCTCCTGCCACTTGGCCCTGTTCTGACGAACTGGTGAAGGATCAAATAAGTTTTTCATTCATGTAGAGAACTTGCGCCAGCAAGGTCTTTAGATAGGCCAAGGATCTTCCAAATCGACGGCACTCTCGTGCCATCGCTACGATCTAAAATTGTGTAAACTTATTTGATGAAGCACTCGGCCAAACATGGTAGAACCCGGTTCCGATCTGTGCGGTCAGTAGCAAGCAAGAACAAAACGGCGATTTCTATCGCGGTACTTACGAGCGGATGTCAAAGTGGAACTTTTAGTACTTCCTAATCGACTTAAAGACAAATGCCACAGATTACCCTAAGGTTTCATTTACTTGCCATCATCTTGATCGCCTGCTCGGCAGTTGCCGCGCCGAAAAACGTTTTGTTGATCTGCGTTGATGATCTCCGCCCGGAGCTGAAAAGTTTCGGGGCCGACTACATCCACTCGCCGAACATCGACAAACTGGCCGCTACCGGCCGGGCCTTTACACGACACTACGTCAATGCACCGAGCTGCGGGCCGTCCCGTTACACGTTGCTGACCGGGCAATACGGACCGCCGCACAACGGCGCCCTCTTCGTGCGTGCGGAGCGCTTGGAAAAGGACGAAACCTCTGTCCCGCCCAGCATGCCGGAGTGGTTTCGCAAGCACGGCTATACCACCGTTTCGGTGGGAAAGATTTCCCATCATCCCGGTGGGCGGGGTGGCCGTAACTGGGATGACGGTAGTAAGCTGGAAATGCCCAACGCCTGGGACCGGCACTTGATGCCCTCCGGTGAATGGCAGCATCCCAGAGGTGCCATGCATGGTCTGGCTCATGGCAGCATACGAAAGCGGGCGGGCGAACATCCGGTCTTTGAAGCGAAAGAAGGCCCGAACGAGATCTACCCCGACGGACTCATCGCCAACGAAGGGATGCGTCAAATCGAAGATCTGGCCAAGTCGGACGAACCTTTCTTCCTGGCCGTTGGCCTGATTCGCCCGCATCTGCCTTTCGGTGCGCCCAAAAGATTTCTCGACCTCTACGAAGGCGTCGATCTGCCCCCGATCCCCCATCCGGACAAACCCGGAAGCCCATCCACCTGGCATCGCTCCGGCGAGTTCATGAAGTATCAGCGCTGGGGCAAAAATCCCAACAACGACCCGCAATTCGCGGATGCCGTCCGGCGCCACTATGCTGCCTGCGTCAGCTATGTGGATGATCATGTCGGCATGCTCATTGAAAAACTTGAAGCATCCGGCGCCGCGGACGACACCGTGATCGTGCTTTGGGGCGACCACGGCTTCCATCTCGGCGAGCATACCATCTGGGGAAAACACGCCCTCTTTGAAGAATCGTTGCACTCCCCCTTGATCATTATTTCGCCGGAAGTCGAAAAGCCGGGAACGGCCGCCAATGGTGTTGTGGAAACCCTGGATATTTTCCCGACCCTCTGCGACCTCACCGGAGTCGAAACGCCCGACTTCGCCACGGGCAAATCACTCCTGCCCATGCTTCATGATCCGGCAACCCCCGGACATTCGGCTATCGCTTACATAGGCTCGGCAAAAACAGTCCGGACGGACCGCTATCGGTATATCGCCCACAAAAACGGTGAGCAGGAACTCTATGACCACGCCTCGCCGGAAAAAGAAACACGGAATATAGCCGGGCAAAACCCGAAAGTCGTACAGTTACTCCAGAAGATACTGGAAGAGGAGCTGGCGAAGTAAAAAGGATTTTTGCCAGCTGTCATCGACCTGACGCACTTTCCCAAAACGGCCTCCTGCTGCCCGCTAAGAGTGCTAAGCTACGTGAATTGCCGAGCAATTCCTGGCGTCCTTAGCGTCACTTCGCTGGCCAAGTCTTCTATTGGGAAATGCCTCGTCCCCGTACTCACGAACAGGACTGCGGATGCGATTCAGTTTGTCGGTGTCCGGTTTCCCAGTTCGCCCACTCCCCGTTGTATCTTCTGCATATTGTCTGGCCTCTGGATCCCTGTGGCCTGACTTCGGCCCTCGGCCCTCAATCCGCGCTCCGCGTAGGATTCTATTGCTTCGGCGGCCTTAAGGCGTATCCCAGACATAATGGATCTTAAAACTTTAACTCAAACCGCATCGGAGAACGCTCCCGAACCGGAGGGTCTAAACGACACCGAACGCTCGCTCTGGCTGGCCAGGGCCGGACGCTGGGATGAAGCGCACGATCTCTGCCAAACGCTGCACGATCCGGCAGGGTCCTGGATCCATGCCTGGCTGCATCGCCAGGAAGGCGACTACGGCAACGCCTGCTACTGGTATTCACGGGCCGGAAAACCCGCCGCAGATCAGGACGCATCACTGGAAGAGGAATGGATCGAAATTGCCAAAGCCTTGCTGGATTAGAGCCACTTCTGGAACTTTTAAGACCCAAACTTATCCTTCAATCTCAGGAGGTGCTGCTTTCTCAAGCGTCATCACATTTATTTAAACAACAAGCATACATGATATATCGTTTCATCATTCTATTCTTCGCCTTCGGGCTTGGTCTTCATGCCGAGGTAACGGCGCCAACCGATAGCGACCGGCCGAATATCGTCATTATTTACGTCGACGACCTCGCCCGCGGCGATGTCGGGGCATTCGGTTGCCCCGACCCGGGCACAGAGAATATCGACCGCCTGGCCGAGCAGGGCGTAATGTTGACCAACGCTTACACCAACAACGCCCCCTGCTGCCCGAGTCGCACCGCAGTGATGATGGGCATGTACACCCAACGGTTTGGCAAGTACGGTCTCTCCCGCGGTGTCCCCATTCCCGAGGACAAGCCGACCATGGCCGAAACCCTCCGCGATGCCGGCTACATGACCGGTATCGTCGGCCTTGAAAAGTGGGACATTGGCAAATGGGACCAGGGCGCGCTCGACGAAGGCTTTATGGAAGCCGGGATGCAGCCCCCGCGTGTGCCCAAGTTGAATGAGCAGGGCTATGGCCACAGATCCTGGCAACTCGATCTTTACGGCCAGTATGGCACCGAGGTGGAAGGCAACTACTGTGTCGACTTCATCCAACGACACGCGGATGGAGACAAGCCCTTCTTCCTTTACTACGTTCCGCTGGCCGTGCACACGCCGCTGTTCGAAGTCCCCCAAAAGTATTTGGATATGCTCTACCCCGATCATGTCGGCAAATACAAGCCCCGCCAATACCTGCGTGCCAATCTGCTCTGCCTGGACATCCAGATCGGGCGCATCCTCCAAGCTTTGGATGAGACCGGCGCGGCCGACAATACTTTGGTCATCTTCAGCAGCGACAACGGTGGTGATCCTGCTGGCCAGCACCGCCCGGATCCCTATCGCGGCGGGAAGCGCGGCAAAAACCGCTATAACCTTCAATGGGAGGGCAACTACCGTATGCCGACAATCTTCTCCTTTCCGGGTCGTCTGCCCGAGGGCACAAGCTACGAAGGCATGTCCGGCACGCTGGATTTCTACGCAACCGCGGCAGCGATTGCCGACATTGAGGCACCTGACCACCTGGACGGTAAAAACATGCTCCCGCTTCTCACCGGCGAGCAAGCCCCCGACCCCGAACGGATCTTTTTCTGGAACACCCACGGCTCCGAAATCGTACGCTGGAAACAGTGGCGCCTCGTGCAGTTCCGCGACCAAGGCTGGCGACTCTACGACATCGAAGAGGACCCCAGCGAGACCCGCAATCTCGCGGACCGCTACCCGGAAATCGCAGCTCAACTGGAAGCGCGCTATACCGACTGGCTCTCGCAAATGGAAGAACCCCGCAAACCAGTTCGGCCACCGGAGGCACTTATCCCCCACACCAACGGCGGTCATCACGCCCGTCGCCCCTTCGGTCGTGGCTGGATGACTGTCGAACGCTGGAACCAGATCAAAGACGACCCCAGCCAGTGGAGTGAGACTGCGGCCCGGAAGCGCTTCTTTGAAGCCCTTGAGCTATAGAAGTGGTCGGGACCATAATGATTACAGTGGAGTCGGGGCTGTGTGCTTTGACTCCTGGTTCAAAATTCCATCACTCATTCAACAAGCTCATGACGGGCGAGTTTTGAGGCGACATCGCAAGCCCAAAAGTACGTACGGCACGCTCTAAACACCTACGACGACCCGCACCTCAGCGTGCATGCCCGAAGACATAATCGACCAACGCCGCCAGAGCCGATTTCTCTCCTGTCGCTGTGCGATGCGCCATAGGATCAAGAATTTTTAGAAGTGGTATAACTCGAAGCTGCATCGGACCGCCGAGCGCTTTATAGCGCTCTTGAATGCCTCCGGAATTCTCCTCCAGTGGCACGACCGTATCGCTGGTCACCATGAAGGTGGAAAAATTGGCAGTGCGATTTTGGAGCAGCGCAAAGCGGCCGGGCAACGCCGCGAACTCCAAAATTCGCGCGCATCCTTAAGGACAGGCTCAATTGGTTCTCTCGCGACACCGTCGAGACGACCTGCAGTCAAAAAGCCCGTGGATCCAAACATAATCAGAGCAAGCGCAACGACCACCGATCTGTTCAAAGACATCAATATGGATCAAGCCCCTGCCTTTCCGAGAGTCGTCACGTGAAGAGAAAACGCCCAATCACCCGACGATCTACAAATCCACGTAAGTGAGGAGACCTTTGATTTTCCGATCACTCAAATTGCCACCATTGATCAAATCAACCATGAGCTCAGCCGCTGCTGTATTGGTCTTGTTTGGAGGCTTACCAATAATGACATGCACATCAGTCTCTGCAGGTTTTGGCCTACCATATTTCTGGTACCATTCCCAGTTTGCCTCCACGACTTTTTCATTGGGCAAACCAATACCGGGTTCAACCAATATAAAAACCGTGCTCGGTGGCGGGCTTAATTCGAAAGCCGCATTCATTGCTCCCCAATACTGCGTACCGGTCCTGAGGAAAATACCACCTTCCTCCATATTCTGAGGGGAACCAGTCCAGGTGGATCGGTTCCTGATATCCACTGAATTGAGCTCTTCAATCACCTTGTTGATATCATTACCGCTACCCTTCAACCACCTCCTGCCAGAAATGCCGCGGGGAAACCAAAAGTCCGATTCGGTAAAATCCTTATTATTTCCAGCCCCTTTCGGCATGTGCCCGGCATTCTGGCCACCGAAGAAAATGAGCATGAAATTGGCATCGCCCTTCTTGATGGTACTTAAAGTTTTTAGTACTTCGGCACGTGTCTGCTCAAAAACTCCGCCCCCGGAAAGCGATAGGTCCATTAAAACCGCGAAATTGGAGCCGGAAGCGGAGGCGCCAAAGAAATTAACATCCACGGCCATGTCACGCACACCAGCCAGTCCGCCACCGAAACCGCCGCCCCCGCGTCCATAGACCGCGCTGCTGTCCACATTGACGTCGATATCCAGGCTGGGGATGTTCAACTCGGAAGGATTATTCACCACGATCGCCGGCGGCCGAGGAGGAGGCACCGACTCATTCCGCTGCTGGATATTAACCTGATACTCCGGCTCTTTTTGCTGCACCTGCTCCACGGGAGCAGCCTCAAAAACCGTCTCCTCACGCAATACATCGGCCACGAACTTAATTGTGCCAAAGATAATAATGGCGACGATGTGCAGCGCGAAGCTGACAATCAGGACCATTGCCAAGGCGCTACGGGACTTCTTTCCGAAAAACTGCTTCATAATCTATCCGGACAGGAGTACTATAAAAAATGTCTCAGCACTAGTCATAAAACCAGAGAGTCCCTCCATCAACCATTCCACTCAGCGGTATAGCTGGAGCAGTGGATAAGTTCAGTTTTCCGGTTACCCGTTTGTCCGTTTCCAGTTGCACCCTCTGCATATTATCTCGCTTCTAACCCCTGACCTCTGACCTCTGACCTCTGACCTCTGACAAATAAGAGTCGCGCCAAGCTACGCGAAGTGAAAAGCAATTCTTGGCGTACCTTGGCGTCACTTCGCGGGCCAGGTCTTCTATTCGAAACCCTTGCGCCCCGTCCTCACGAAAAAGGCTGGGATTTTCAGCTACTCGGATTCTACTTATCCTTGAAGAGTTTCAGGAAAAACTCTCCGCCGGTTTTGCGTGCCATCATCTCAAGCGGCTCCTGATTGTTCCCTTTCCCCAAGTTACCCTTGAAATCGTGGAGCATGAGCTTGGTATCTTTTCTGCGCATATAGCGTGCCACGTCGTCGGCCAAATCAGCATCGATACTGTCATCAAAATCGGCGAACCAGTAGATCAGGTCCGCCCCATTATCGACGAGGAATTTCATGGCGACATCACAGCCGGAGAGACCATTGGGGCCACGGATTTCGGAGAAGACGACAAAACCCTTGTTCCGACGGCGCGTACGGTCCCATATTTCCTTGAAATCCTCCCGCTTCAGCAAACGATCCACGAATGGCTTGGTGGCATAACGTCCGCCCGTATAATCCTCCGCGGTCTTCTCGTAGTCCTTGATCGGCACAAGCTCGTTTTTTCGACTGTCGATAGCGCAACCGGGCGCAAAAACAATAATGGCATCGGGGAAGGCAGACTGAATTTCATCGATGACAGCGCTGAGCACGTTGTGCGTCGAAAAGGAGACATCTAGAATCACGCCCAGGGTTTCCGCCTGCACGGTTTTGCCGAATAGATTGGCGGAGATTGCCATTTCACGTACCCCGGCAAGCCCGTCACCGAAGCCACCGCCACCACGTCCGTAAACCGAGCTGCTGTCGACATTCACGTCGATATCCAGACTGGGAATGCTCAGTTCCGAAGGATTATTCACCACGATCGCAGGAGGCCGGGGAGGTGGCACTGATTGATTTCGCTGCTGGATATTGACCTGGTATTCCGGCTCTTTTTGCTGCGGTGGCGCGATTTCCGCCGCCTCGAATACAGTCTCTTCACGCAGCACATCGGAAACGAACTTGATCGTGCCGAAAATGAGTACGGCCACGACATGGAGTACGAGGCTGACAACCAGGACTGTCGCCATGGCGCTGCGGGATTTCCTTCCGAAAAACTGCTTCATAGAAGAACGACGTGTAAATCGTGGTAAATATTAGAGAAAAGAATCACTTTATCAACGAGACAGACTCAAATGATATCTGTTTAGGGGATAAGAGATATCAAGAAACTCTCCTATCCGTGTCGTGTAAAGCGTAATAGGCTATTGTACAGCTTCAGCACTGCCAGCCAGCCTGCATGCTTTACGGTTTTTTAACCAAGAAACAGGCCGGTGAGCCGTAGGCGGTAGCATAAGATAATTGAATTATGGCAAGAGGCAAAAACTGAAAACCGGGAAACTGAATCTCATCCCCCGAGGACCGAATTCAGGAGATCCAAGCCGGTTTCCACATCCCGGAGGATCTTTTCTTCTTTGGATGGCTTCGGTTTCAGGTTCTGCTCGCTCGGGGCCTCGCCGTCTTCCGTCCCCGGCTCGGCCGGGGTCTCGCCTTCAGCAGCGGGCTCGTCTTTTTGCTTCGCAGGCTGAGTCAAAGCGCGGTTGGCCGCTTGTTTGAGCATTCGTTCCAGGGCGGAAGTGTCCGGATCGCTCAATGTGCCCTTGATCTGGATGGTGCTGGCCCAGCGCCGGAAGCCGTCCTCGGCGGTATTCGGCCCCAGTAATTCGAGGGTTTCCAAATATTCGATGAGTTGCCCCTTCGCTCCCAGGTTAAGTGTCAGGTCAAGCGGTTGGCTCATCGCTTCCTTCAGGCTGCTTGCGGCGATACTCCCGGCCCCGTCGATCAGGAGGTTCTCCCCGACAAAACTGAGTTGTGGAATCTTGATCTGCTTATCGGCACCCCGGGTGAGCTTGAGCGTAAAGTCACTGAAAGGCATATTCTCAAAGTATGGCACCGCCCTTGCCAGAGCGGTAATGCCCGGTCGGTTCAAGCTCTGCCCCAGCAGGCCGGCACCGATCAGCCCGAGATTGCTCCGGGTATCGAGCTTAAATGCGGTCAGCAGACCTTCCCGACCGTTCACGGCCAATTCGCCTTCGATCGCATCGATCGCCTGATCAAGCGTCGCCCCCTGTCCGGAGAATTTGGCTCGGCCGTCGAATGTCCCCCGCACCGGAAAATCTTTGGACGGTTTCTTGGAGAAGGTTGCCGGATCCACGTTGTCAAACATGAGGTCCGTCTTGATCGCGTAGGCCATCCGTTGACGTTGCGAATAGCGCGCCTCGCTGCTGCCGGAGAGCCGCCCGCCCTCAAACCCGCCCTCCAGGTTCTTCAAGCTGAGCAGGGGCTCGGTCACGACGACTTCAGCCTGCAAGTCGGTGATCACCTCTCCGGAAAGCAGGAGCAGTTCCGCAATGGACACTTTAACCTCGCCATCGTAACCCGCCCACGGGGGGCCCGCCACCTGCGCGGTATCCGGCACTTGTGGGCGCCCCGAAGTTGTTTGCGTCGTCGAGGGCGTCGGTGGCCTCACCCCTTCCGGCATTGCGTTCGTCGCCGCCCGCTCCTCAGGCTGAAAAGCGGCACTGAGAAATTCGATATCCCGCTGGCTCACTCTCGAAGCGGTGAGATCGGCTTGAAATTCCAACGGGCTCACCTTGGGGCGGACCTGCCCGGCGAACTGAAGGTTGGAGCTGGGTCGATTGTCCGAGCCGGCTTCGAGATTCGCCCCGAGCGCCAACACGCCCGGCTTCGGTTCGTTCAGCTGCAGGGCGAAACGGTAGTCCTGCCTCTGTCCGGGATAAGCCCGCGGAGAAATCGCATCGATGCGTCCCTGCGCCTGCAGGGGATAGTCATTCGCCGGATCGAGATTGAGGTCCACCTTGGCCCGCCCACTGAGGATCGAGGTGTATCCGGCCAGAGCCGGCTGCTGGGTAATCTGCTGCAGCCCGAAGTCGAGTTTGGTCCGTGTCTGCAGTCCCGCGGGCAGGAAACCTTCGCTTGTCGCGCTGGCTCCGTAGCGACCGGAGCTTTGCCCCGTGAGAATGGCACCATACTGGTCCGACACCTGAAAGTCATTCAACTCCCAGGCGATGGACCGGTCGGACTCAACACGAATGACCGGTTGGGCAAGAATCGTCACCTGATTCAGCATAGGCGCACCATCCTGAAAGACGGAAAGCGGCCCAAGGCGCAGCGGGGCGACCGGACTCAGTTGCAGCACACCGCCGGGCAGACCGGTTAAATTGAGTTGGGCCGAAAGATCGTTGCCGGACACCGAAAGCCCTTCCGGCATCCATGGCCGGAGCCAGGCAAGCGGAAGATTCGTGATGCGCACGTCCATCAAATTCCCGCTCAGGTCCTGCTTCCCTCCGAGCGTGAAATGTTTGTTCAGCTTTACGGACACCACCTCGGCGTCCGATGCGGACAGCAGCAAATCCGTGCCCTGTAAAGTCAGTTCCTCGCCCCCGGCCTCCGCGGTTAGGCTACCCTGCACATTGACTGCGCCGACGCCGGCCATTTCCGGGAGGAAAATTTCCGGGCGCGGCAGGTCGGCATTAAATGCCACCGCCAGTGTCGCGCGCTCCTCAAAGCCCTGCACCGCCAGGTCCAGCTCCTGACTGACGCTGAGCAGGTTCTTGCCCGATTGATCACTGGCATTCGTCAGCGACTCCACCCGCACCTGCTCGAAACCACCGTCGCGATTTTGTTTCAAAAAGACCCGCGCGTTGGCATCAAACTCCTTCAGCCCGGCGTGCAGCGCCTCCCGTGAACTCAACTTAAGTGAGGCCTCGATCGTAGTCTCCTCGCCCGGTCGAATCGGCCCGGCGTTCAAATCGATCGCGTAGCGGCTACCGGCACCGTCCCGCAGCTCCCCTTGCAGTCGAATCGAGTCGATATCCAGCAGCCAGTCGATTTGACCGATCGCATAGAGGGCATCAACCGGCGAACCCGAGGCTTTGGGAGCCGGAGCCTCGCCTTTCGCAGGCCGGGGCACATCGCTTGCCTGGCCGGATGTGCTGGTACCGGTGCTCGGCGGCGCTATCGAGGGCTCCGCCGGGGTTTCACTTTGAATCAACGCCCCGGGAACCTCCACCACCAAGCCGTCCACATTGAGCGCACCGATTTTGACCGTATGATTAAAGAGCGCATCCAATGGTTTAAAATCCGTATCCAGCGTCGCCAGACGCACCACCGTGCCGTCGGGCATGGCCAGTTTCAGCTCGGACAATTCCAGCGAACTCGTGGAGATCCGCACCGTGCGAACCGAACTCCCCTCCGGCAACTGGCCCTCGATAATTTTTTTCTGCACCCCGGGACGAGTTAAGACGAAAAGTCCCGCACCGACGAAAAGCACCACCAGGACGAAAAAGAACAAAAAGATTTTGAGGAATGTTTTCATAAAGTTGGTTTCAGATTATCGGAAAAAGCCCCGGACGCAAGGTTCCTTGGGAAGGCTGATGAGGTGGGCGATTTTGGATTTTTCATTGCCGATTAGATTTCGTTTAGACGACTTATAGCGAATTCAGAAAGGTCGGTCCCGGCAGGTTCACCTGTAGCTGATGGCACGATACATGTCACGCCGTCTTGTCCGGCGCACCCGGTGAAGACGGAAGCCTCGTTGAGCGTAGGCGGAGCTCGCATCGATCGACCTTGCTCTCGCAACGTCGCTACGAGGACAAAGTTTTTTGGTTCTTCGTTCCTGGTTCCTGCGTGACGATTTGTCAGTTTTCTTAATCGTAACCCTACTCTTAATCGTAATCCGCAAAATATCCGAGCCACGGATAGAAATGTCTGCCGCGGCAATGCGTTAGAATCCCATCCGATCGGAAAAGTGGACAAGAATGTCCACGCTCCGTTTGAGCACTGAAGCGCTGTTCTTTGTTCTACGTTTCTCGTTCCTGGTTAGGCGTGTCATCAAATAGGAATTCCAAATCGGTATCGGTATCGATACTCCGATCCTGTTGCGTGTTCGCTTGACGGGCACCTGTTGGAAAATTGGAAGCGGGAGTGTGGAGATTAAGGTAGCCTTTTTCGAGTCACCTCGGATCGACGACAGCCGTTCCAGTTAAAAGCAAATCAAAGATCAAAAATCTGAAATCGAAAATCGTTAACCCATATCCAATATCCTGATCCCTCCCAAACAGTAAGCGGTCGCAGCTACGCTGGCCCAAGGAAATCATTTTGCCTTCTCTTTTTTTTTGAAATGAGACGCCCCTCGATACGCATCGACCCCGTTTTCACAAACGAGGCTACGAGGGCTTGCCCGCCCACAAAAAAGCCGCCCCGGGTTGGGACGGCTTTCATGAAATACTTGTTGGCGTCGCTTAGCGGCCTGCTTCGACGAGGCGCTTTTCCTTCACCTGGTTCGCAGCCTTACCGATACGGTCGCGCATGTAGTACATGCGGGCGCGCATGGTGACCGACTCACGGTCGATTTCGACTTTTTCGATCGTCGGGCTGTGCACGGGGAAAACCTTTTCCACCCCGACGCCGGATGCGATGCGACGGACCGTGAATGTCTCTTTCACGCCACCACCCTTGCGGCAAATAACGATGCCGGAAAAAATCTGGATACGTGTCTTATCCCCTTCCTTCACCTTCAGGTGAACACGAACACCGTCACCGACTTTAAAGTCTGTGCGGTCATCGATAAGTTGATCTTGTGTGATTTCGTCTAGGATGGCTTGGCTCATAGCTGGAGTTTCCGTTAAATTTTAACTGTCTTGGTCTTTTTGGTCTAAAAGGTCGGGGCGTAAACGCCTGGTTTTGTCGAGTTGTTGGTCGCGGCGCCATTTCTCAATAGCGGCGTGATTGCCTGATAATAAGACCTCGGGCACGCGCATTCCGCGAAAGTCGGCAGGACGCGTGTATTGAGGAAAGCCGAGCAAGCTGCTCATGAAAGATTCTTCCGTCAAGGATTTTTCATCACCTAAAAATCCGGGGATGAATCGGCTGACCGAATCGATCAGCACCGCGGCGGCCAGGGTGCCGTTGGTCAGGACATAATCGCCGATGCTGATCTCGCGGTCCACCAGCTCGTCGCGCACCCGCTGGTCCACGCCCTCGTAGTGCCCGCTGAGGATGAGCAGGTGCTCCTCGTGCACCAATTCGCGGGCCAGTGGACTGGTGAGCGGCTCCCCATCCGGGGCCATGTAGAGGACCTTCGTCTTCGGGCGGCGGAGTTCCTCCACTGCCGCAAAAATCGGCTCCGGCATCATCACCATGCCCGCACCGCCCCCGTAGGGCATCTCATCAGTCCGCTGGTGCTTGTCCTTGGCCCAGTCGCGGAGCTGGTGGGCGCGCACGTCGATCAGCCCGTTCTTGCGCCCACGGGCGATCATGCTGGACGTAAAAAAACCCTCCACCATTTCCGGGAAGAGGGTTAAAATGTCGAATTCGAGCTGCATGGGGGCCTTTCTCCTGCGCCTTTCCGGCTCGGAGGTCGTTGAGTGGTTGAGTGGTCTGTGGGGATCACCTCTCCGCTCGAACTTGGAATCAAGATATTAAAAATTCCCTGACCCACGGGACAGGAATGTCCCGCCTCCGTTTGAACGTACTGACAACAGGCTTGATCTTTTGGCCTGTGCCAACCGGGAAACCTAGGCTTCGGCTTTCTCGGCCGGTGCTTCGCGGCGCGCCTTGCGGATCAGGCTCGCTGCGGTGTCGGTCGGCTTGGCACCTACAGACTTCCAGTAATCCACACGGTCGAGCTTCAGCTTCAGTTCTTCTTCAGAACGCTTGGCCTGCGGCTCGTAGGTGCCGAGAATTTCGACAAAACGGCCATCGCGGCGGGCAGCTGCCTCAGTGACAACCATGCGGTAGAAAGGACGGTGGCTTGCACCATGACGTTGGAGACGGATTTTGAGTGCCATATCGGAAAGAGTTGAAAATAAAAAATGCCCGGCGAGACCCCGGATTTAGAGAAAAGCGCAGAAAAAAGGCTTTTCCGGGAAGACTGTCAAGCGGGGAATTTGGGGTGTGGTTTGGCTTAGGGCATGGAGCGAAGAGCGAAGAGCCCGTACTATGGTGCTACAGAGAACGACTGAATTTCGTTATCATTTTAGACACTTCGTCAAGTTCACGAAGTCGATTATTTCGCACGTCATCGTCGATATAGCCTTTCCGAGCAAAAAATGCGGTCATACTTGCGCATTCAAAAACCGAGCGGCGGGCGTAATTTAGAAAGTTCTTAAACTCAGCTTTTGATGTGCTACCAGAGCCTTCGGCGATGTTGTTAGAAATGCTAACCGCGGCGCCGCGCATTTGTTCCGCAAAACGATACAGCCGTTTCTTCTCCAGCTCATCCGCGACGTTGCAGAGCTCGTCGCCAACGTCACAAGCCCGCTGCCATATTTTTAGATCTTCAAACCTAAACTGTCCCATAAAATAATCCTACCTCCCTACTCTCCACTCGGTGTTCTCCGCTCTGTGCTCCATGCCCTATGCCCTATGCCCCTCCGGCACCACCATCTCGGGGGAATCGGTCCAGGGCAGCGGGAAGGCGCTCTTCTGCCAGTCCTTGCGCTCATCACCGATTTTAGCGAATTCGTCTTCTTTTCCATCCACCAACACACCGGAAAATTTATAGCGCGAATCCTCCCCGGTCAGACGGACATGGCGTCGTCCATTGTAAGACACAAGAATGCGCGGCGTGGCGTAGTCGATCTGGCGGATTTTGGGCATGTTTTCGGGGGGATCTCGGATCTCGGATCTCGGATCTCGGATCTCGGATCTCGGATCTCGGATTGAGCTTAAGACCTAATTCAGGCGGTCAACCAGAATTTCCAATCCCGCATCCCGCATCCCGCATCCCGCATCCCGTATCCCGTATCCCACATCGCGAGTTGCAATCAGCGCAAAGCCGGTTATCCCGTCAATCATGCCTAAAGTTATCTTCCAAAAATCCGACGTCACCGCCGAATGGACGGGTGACGAAGAAAGCATTCTCGAACTGGCCGAAGCCAACGACCTCGACCTGGACTACGGTTGCCGCATGGGCAACTGCACAGCCTGCCAGCAAAAAGTGGTTTCCGGGGAAGTCGAATACCCCAACGGCCACACCGGCGAGCCGGAAGAAGGGAACGAGCTGATGTGCTGCTCCCAGCCGAAAGGCGACGCCGACGTCGTCATCGACGCCTAGGTCGGTGGCCTCGCTGGTCACAGCGGGGGCGATGCCTTTCGAGCTTTCCCCTCGTCTCGATCCAACCCCAAAACCGAGTTTTGAGGCTACATGGCCTTTGTGGCCTCGTTCGTGAGAGTGGGGTCGGACATTGCGAACCTTTTCCTCGTCTCGATCCTACCCAAAAAACCGAGTTTTGAGGCTACGAGGCCTTTGCTACATTCAATGCCCGGCTCAATCGGCCTGAGACGTCCGATAAGCCAAGAAGCATTTCCAGAATTGGTCACTATCCCAAGGATCCAGATCCGGAAAGCCCGGCACCATGTTGCCTGCGTAAGGCCATTCTTCAACCCTCGCCACAAGTCCCGCACGAACCGGATTTTCGCGCAGATATTGACATGTATCGACAAAAGCCCCCCGGGATCGCTCTGATTCCCGGAGCACGTGGTCATGCGCTTGCTTCTGCCAGGAAACATCCAAGTGGCGCCTCAAAAAACGCGTCGCTTTCAGTTGATCACTTCCCGAAGACGCCCCCACCCAGATGAGATGAATATGATCCGGCATACAGACATACCGGGCACATCCCATAGCGTAGCGTGCGGAGGCATGTAAAAGCACTTCGCGAAAATGCCCGTACAAGCTCGCATCCCAACTGATGGAATGGCGATTCTTACTGACATGAGTCCAATGCACATGAGCGAATCCTTGATAATACTCCGGCGCCAGTCGCGGCAATCGACGCTTATCCCACATAAGTTTTTTATCGTTATTCTTACCGAAGCTAGCAACAAAATATCGATTACCTCGCGGGCCACGGCGGCGAGCGGGCCTTTTGAACCAACTGCGTGGCCTCGTTTGTGAGAACGGGGTCGGGCCTTTTCCTCGTCTCGATGTGACCCCAGAACTAAGTTTTGAGGCTACGTGGCCTCGCTGGTGACAGCGGGGTCGATGCCTTTCGAGCTTCCCCCTCATGTCGATCCTACCCCAAAACTGAGTTTTGAGGCTACGTAGCCTCGCTGGTCACAGCGGGGGCGGCTAGTTCAGTCCGACTTGAGCAAGCCAAACGCCACCTGGCGGATTTCGAGGAAATCTCCCTCGTATTGGCGGTTGGTCACGATGGCGAATTTCAGGTCATACGCGTTAACCGGCGACTGGAAGACAAACTGCAGCTTTTGAATCCCGCCGGAGTCACCATTCGGCAGTCGCAGGGGAATATCGGTGCGCAGGCTTTGCCCGTCAGCGGACTTCCAGTTCAACTGTATCCGGGTGCGGTTATCCGGGCTGACCTGCCAGCTGGCGTCGATCTCCAGAAGATAGGTCTTTTCGCCGAGCACTGGATAGGTCTTTGTCAGCCCGACGATATCGGCGTGCTCGATTCTCAGCCCGGCAGCTTCCTGTCCTCTGGCCGCAGTGATGTTCAGTCCTTCGCTGGCGCGGTATTCGATCCCCCACCCCTCGACCACGGGCAGGTTCGGACCGAGAAAGTTGCGCCGTTCCACCCCGTCATGTTTCAGTCCGGGATTAACCCCGGCACGAATATACCGAGCCTCGCCGGCCTGCCGGGCTTGAAGCATCGACCTCTGTTCCTCATCGCTGTCTTCGGGCACGATACCGGCATGGGCCAGCGCGGCCCGAACCAAAGGCATCGGGTCCGATTGCGCCAAGCGGTTAAAAAGCTTAAATCCGCCATGCATAGGCCGGGCAGCCAGGCTGCCTTTCAAGTCGTCAAAGGATTGCTTCGCACGGAGATATTCGCTCCGGGCATCGAGTAAGGCCGAGGCCCCTTCCCGCGCTGCAGAGCGATTGAGCCGGGCCATGGCCTCGTCAACCAGTGCCAACCGACTGCGGTGATAGTCGGCGTAGGACTCGGTATAGGCAAAGGCTTCGGATACGACTTGAACACGTTTCTTGAAACGATCTATCCCAGTAGAGGCTCCGCTTGTGGATGCCAGTTTCCCAAAATACGGTCCCGAGTCTTTTGCAAGCAGCGCCTCCGCCCGATCCAAGCATTCCCGCATCCGCTGAAGTTTTGCCTTATCAAACAACTCGATTCCGGCTTCATCCTTGTAGAACTTGATCCAGTTGGCGGTCCCGGCCCGTTCGTTGCGCGTCTGCTCCGCAATCCGGTAAAACTCCCGGATTGGCTCGGCCGCGGCGCCGAAGAACTCGCGGTAATATTCATCCAGCAGCGCGCCCACGTCCTGCCTCGGATCACGCAGCAGCTCCGCCGTGAGCCAGGCCTTGGGCCCGTCCAGCCCCCAGACCGAAGGCAACTGGGAATAGAACACATCCACGCCGGCACCGTGCAGATAAGCGATACTCTCCCCGATCCATTGGGTAAACTGACGCGGATAGGGATAAGGGGCTCCGAAATAATAATCCCAGGTCGCGATCCGCCCGGCCCCGGAATTGGCCCAGCGATCAATCAAGGCTTTGTCCTGAGCGCGATAAGCCGGATCATGCCACTGCGCCCGGTCGGAGGTCAGCACCGGCATGACCTGGGGGTGGATTTTAAAGGAAGGCGATTGCTCGGTCCAGTAGTAGGCCAGCGCGGTCAAAAACGGCGCTTTGGCAGCGGTTGACGGTGCGCAGTGGTCAGTGGTCGGTGAAACTTCTGGAATTCTTGAATCAGCAATCCGCAATTGGTCATTACGCGGGTCGAAGACCCGTGTCGCGACCTGATTCATGAAGCCGAAGACCAGATCGGTGTAGTTCGGCCGGCCGCGGAAATACTCGACCTCGCCAAGATCCTTCGTGGCCTCGCTGGTCACAGCGGGGCTTTCTTGCGAGGATTTGGTCCGGCTCTCGAGCTGTGCTGCCTCGAGCCGTGCTGCCTCGACCCCGCTGTCACCAGCGAGGCCACCTTCGCACTTTCTCACATTCCCACCTTCAACCTTCTTACCTTCCCACTCAAAGTCTCCGCCTTTGACCACCGCTCTCGCGGTTCGCTCCCCTTCGTCGAAGAGCGAATTGTCATTAATGGAGAGGGAAAAACTGTTCGCCTCTGGGTTCGCTGCAAAATGCGCCCGTGCCGCCTCCGCGGCCAGCTCGACCGCGAGTGGGTGCGTAAAGTCGGGCTGGGGATCGGTTCCGGCACTGCCACGCGGCGGACGACGCTCACCTCCGATTTCCGCAAACACCTCCGGGTGGGCCTCGTAGACGTCTGCGTCAAAGATCCGGGCCAGGTTGTGGTTAAAGGAATAGACCCGGTTCAAGCCGTTGCGCCGCCCGAAATCACTGTTCACCGGATGGAGTGCGCGCTGCACGAAGGCGGGCTCTTCCCTCCAGACCCGATCCGGAAATGTATCCGCTGGTTCGCCCACCGTCTCAAAGCCCAGCTCGCCCGCCCAGTACCAGCGCAATCCGAGCAACTCGCGGCAGATGGCGTACAGTCCGTTCGCCAGCCCCTCGTCCGTCGCCGCCGTCAGGTATACCCGCGTCCGGTCCCGTCGAAGTGTAAAGCCGCCTGTATCCTGCATCCCTCCGCGTAAAAGGCTTCGCCTCACGCGGCTACATCCCGTATCCCGCACCAGGACAAGCGCGCGCTTCGTCGGCTCGCCGGTTGCTCGCTCCAAGGAACCCGGCCAGTGCGCGAGCAGATCGTCCGCGGCCGCCTGCAAACGCTCCGATGGTTCGTCAGGCAGATAGATCCCACGAAGCTCGTCCAGCGCAAGCTGAGCCGAACCAAGCGTCCGCTCCGGCTTCCATGAAACCGTGCGCGCCAGCGCGCTGCCCGCGATGAAAATCGAGAGCAGAAACACAAAGCGGATTACGTGACTCAGGGACATAAGAAAATGAGATGAAATAATTCTACCGACATCAATGACAAGTCAGCCCGTGGAAGCGACACTCCTGTCGCTTTTTCCAAAATCGCCCATCCAGCTCCGATTTGCCGGAAAGGGGGACGAGTGCGGCATACGATTTCCCAGTTTCGGTTTGATTCGCGTTTCGGAATATAAAAAAAGCGACAGGAGTGTCGCTTCCACGCTCTTTTATTGCCATTTTTATTTTACGTTTGTAAAACGAGAACAATGTTAGTTCCTGGAGAGGATTTCGAGTTTTTCAATCCTTATGCCGAAGTGGCCATGACGCGTGCCAACCTTCCACACTGGCAACAAAAACGCGTCCTCTACTTTGTTACATTCCGGCTCAACGACTCGATTCCCCGGGAAAAGTTACGTGATTGGCGTATCCATTATGAAAACTGGTTGCGCGCCAACCCCAAGCCATGGAACGAACAGCAACACGAAACGTACCTGAGCGAATTCGCCCGCAAAGTGGAACGCTGGCTCGACGCAGGTCATGGTGATTGCTGCCTAAAAAAGACCGCCTGCCGGGATATTGTTGCCGATTGTCTGACATTCCAGGATCCGCATTACTACCGTCTCGATGCGTGGACCATTTCGGCCAACCACGTGCACGCGCTGGTTGCCCCTCGAAAAGGTCATCGCTTACCCGAAATCATGAAGAGCTGGAAAGGCGTCACCGCACGACGCATCAACCGCCACCTTGAGCGATCCGGCCCTCTCTGGCAAAAAGAATACTACGATCATATCGTTCGAAACCCGATGGCACTCGAACGAATCCGGGCCTATATCCGCCGGCATGACCTATGACCGACGTCGTATTCCACGTGGAAGCGACACTCCTGTCGCTTTTTCCGAACCGCGCATCCAGTTCCGGTTGTGGGGAAGGGGGCCGGGGGCATCGTATGGTCTCCCATTGGCGGGTTAATTCGCGTATTCGGGATACAAAAAAGCGACAAGAGTGTCGCTTCTACGGTACGTCTGCGATCGGAGAGGTCTATCCGGTACCGATTTGGAGTAAGAGTAAGATTACGATTATGATTATGGTACGGAAGAGCCAACCGACCTGTCACGCCGTCTTGCCCGGCGTAACCACAGACCACTCAACCAACACTCATTTGTCACGACCTCCTTCCCAGAGCCAAGAACCACAGGCAACCACTCAACCACTCAACCACCCACCAAAACACCACTCAACCACTCACTTGTCCCGGCGTATCGCAGAGAAGCCGGAACCACCCCCCAACCTCTCCTTAATCTTCAGACGGATCTGGTAGAAATAGACCGCTTTGAGGAAGGCGAAATGAAAGCCGGCGGCGCCATCGAGAAAACCGCGCTTCCAGAAATAGCCCCGCAGGAAATAAACCGGCGCCGCCCACCACTTGGTCAGGTGTCGGTATTTTTTCTTTTGGCGCTCAGTCAACTTTTCCCACTCAGAGCCGCCAAACCTTCTACCTCTTGACTCGGCGTCGCCTAACGAAGTCGGTTTAAACTTCCCACTTTCCACCTTCCCACCTTCATACCCCGATAGCCGCAGGTATCGGTTCGCCTCCCAGGACGAATATTCATTGTGCTTGGCGATGTAGTGCCGCAGGCCGCGGTATTCATTGTGCTCGATCGGCGCCTTGATTTCACCGACCTCGCCATCCACCACCGGATGCTCGTGGATCTCCATATCGAGAGCACTCCAGTTGAGCTCTTCGATACGCTCGTACTCCCCCGCATCCACCCGGAAGAGGGCCAGCTTTTGAAATTCGTCTCCGTAGCGCAACTGCTTGCCGAGAAACCAGCGCTCGTAGTTCAGCCAGTAACCCACCTTGCTCCCATCCGCCAGAGCGGCCCGCAACTCTTCGACAAAGCGCGGAGTAACAAATTCATCCGCATCGAGAAAGAGGACCCAGTCCGTCTTGAAGTCATAATTGCGCAGCACCCAGTTCCGCTTCTTGGGAAATCGGCCATCCCATTGAAAATGCAACACCTCGGCCCCCGCCTTTTCCGCAATCGCCACCGTCTCGTCCGTACTGCCCGAATCGACCACCACCACATGCTCGAAGTCCTCCAGCCGCGACAAGCACTCCGGCAGATTGCCGGCTTCGTTTTTCACGGGGATGATGATGGTGATGGGCATGGGGCTTAATTGGTCAGTGGTTGAGTGGTGGGTGTTTTGTTTGTGGTTGAGTCGTTGAGTGGTGGGTGTTTTGTTTGTGGTTGAGTCGTTGAGTGGTGGGTAGGGCTGCTTTCGGTGTTTCGGTGTTTCGGATTTTCCGCCTTCGCCGGACAAGTCGCTCGGAACGGTCCTCTGTCCTCTGTCCTCAAATGAGCTTATTCCGGTTCACTTATTAGTAGTGGTATCTTACTTGAGCAATGTAGATCGCATCCTCGCTGATTCGGTAGACCAACCGGTGCTCCTGATTGATCCTCCTCGACCAATAGCCGGAAAGGGAGTGCCTTAAAGGCTCTGGCTTGCCCAAACCCTCATGATGATTCCGGTCGATGTCCTTGATCAGCTCGTTCACTTTTTTCAGCGTGCGTTTATCGTTTTTCTGCCAGTAGAGGTAATCTTCCCACGCCCAGTCCGAAAAGATTTTCTTCATTCCAACAAATCCTTTTCCCGTCCTTTCCCTTCCTCCAGTTGTTGGATCGATTCGAGGAGACGGCGGGCATTTTTCGGGCTACGGAGCAGATAGGTCGTCTCTTTCATGGACTCATAATCCTCCAACGACATCATAACGACTGACTCGACCCCCTTCTTGGTAATAATGACCGGGTCGTGGTTCCGGCAAACGTCGGTGATAGTCTTCGCTAAATTCTCCCTCGCACTGGAATAAGTCATGGCATTCATGATGTACAGAATGTTGGACAACTCGGGACAGTCAATCGGTTTGTTGGGTGGGGCTGGATTTGTACGTGGTTAAGTGGTTGAGTTGTGGGTGGGGCGGATTTGTACGTGGTTAAGTCGTTGAGTTGTGGGTGGGGCGGATTAGTACGTGGTTAAGTCGTTGAGTTGTGGGTGGTGGATTTGGTGGGTCGATTTTAATCATCGACCGTAGAAGCGACACTCTTGTCGCTTTCCAGGCCAATACCCGAGGACTAGAGATCGGCCCAAAGCCCATTCGATGACTCTTGGTCAGGACTGAATCGGCGCGTTTCGATAAAAGCGACAAGAGTGTCGCTTCTACCACTCAACCACTCACTTGTCCGCCGGAGCCTCAGCGAAGGCGGAACCTCACACCAAACCGACCTTCCGGTCGGCAACAAAATCCCCGGGCGTGACGTAGGGGCAGGCGTTGCAGGCGATCTCCAGTCCGAGGGTGCGGTAGCAGGCGGCGACATACTCCGAACAAATGTAGGCCTGGTTCTCCAGGCTGCCGTCGGGCAGGACATTGTCTCCATGCTCCATGCCCCCGGCCCGGGGCTCACCGCCCCGCGCTCCGCCTTCCACGTAATGCAGGGCCAGACGCGCGGCCAATTCGGCGATCTGTTTGCCGTCGTAGGGCCAACCCAGCCGGTCGACGGCAAAGCGACCGAGTTTTGTCAGGGCCGTACCGGCATCGGCTTCGCCCGGAAAGTCCTGATGCCGGTAAATGGCCAGCTTGCCCGGATAGGCCGCCCCCGTCTGTTCGTAATTCTCGTAGTAGCGGCTCAGCGGGATCGCCCGCACGCCCATCGACTCCACACTCTCCAGAAGCATCACCCGGTCGAGGCGCTCCAGCCGCAGCACCAGCCCGATATGACTCCACTCGCTGCCAGTCGAAACCTGAATCAAACGCGAAAACGTACTGCGTCCGGAACAAAGCAAAAGGTCGCCGGAACGGAGCTTGGGGCGGATCGCTTGGTAGTGCATACGAAGGATTAAGTTTTAGGTTTTAAGTGTTAAGTTTTAAGCTCTCGGTATCGGTATCGGATGAAATTACTTATCGATAATCAGGAATTTAACCCACATCACTCAACCTTTTTTCAACGCTCTCCGCGGGACCGCTTATTACCGCTAATGGCACGCTTATGAAAAAACCTCTTCACTATAAGTGGTGATGAGTGGTTCCGCGGAGCGGACAAGAAGCCGGAAGCTGGTTTAAGTATCGACCCCGCTGTCACCAGCGAGGCTACGTGCGACTCTTTTACCAAGGGGTCTAACGCAGACAGAAGGGGCCGCGCTCCATTCATTTCTGGCCTCTGTCTTCCGGCCTCTGACCTCCGACTTCTGACTTCTGACTTCCAGCTTCCGTCAATCGTCTTGTATTAAGCTGAGGAGCTTTTGGTGAAGTTGCTCGAAAGGGCGGATGAATTGCGGGAGATTCTCATAGATCATCAGCGCCTCTTCCGCGTTGTAGACATGGGCCATTCGATTGCGCGCTTCCAGCATACTCAACCAAGGCGCTTGTTCATCGATCCATCCTTGGCTATATGCCGTCTTGAAGGCCGCCCGCGGTGATTTCACCGGCTCTACTCCGTAAAATGCGGCCACCGCCTGGACCGATTTCCACGCGAGGTCGAACGTGAATTCAAAATACTGGATACATCCAGCACGATGCACATCATCGACCGGATCCAAAGCCATCGCTTCGCGATAACGCTCCAGCGCATTCTTAAAATCAGGTAGTATTTGTTCAGGCTTCATATAAGACACGGCCTTCCCGGCGGGCACTCTCGGCAACCTTGCGGGAAGCCCGGTTCAAATCCACCCAGTCCAGGCGGTGCAAGGTCGGCAACTGTTCCAACGCCTCCTCAATCTCATAGAAGAGGCCCAAGTCCAACGGTTCAGCCCCGTCGACCCCGATATCAAAGTCAGAAAGCGGTCCCGCAGTTCCCGAAACACGTGACCCAAACATAAGGATGCGATGCCCCCGAAGCGCCTCCGCCCGGTCGAGGAAAACACGACGGACCTCATTCTCGATAGCTGCTTCCTCAATGGCCATGCTTGTATCTTGCTTACCGTCGCTGCTTTGTCAAAGCCACGCTAAGATCGAGTTTTAAGTGTTAAGTTTTAAGTTTTAGGTCCTCGGTATCGGTATCGGTATCGGTATCGGTATCGGTATCGGTATCGGTATCGGAGAAAACTAATCGATTTTGATCAATGGAAAAACAACCTCCCCGGCTCTGGATGCCCCCTGCCCTCTGGCGGATTCTAGTTTTCAGTTTTAAGTTTCAGGTGTTCAGTTTTCAGTATCGATTTTCGCGTGAAGACGAGTCCGATGGGCTTCCGGCATCTGTCTTCCGGCCTCTGTCCTCTGGCTTCTGGCTTCAATGCCGATTGTCAATACCCCCCAACGAAGAACTAAGAACTAGGAACTAGGAACTTAACCCTTGAAACTTAACCCTGTTTCCGATCGTTCACTTCAAGAAATGCTCAAAAGGCCGCTCCAAAAAATCAGTCACATGCCGATAAGCACCGCAGTCCAACACCTCCCGGATCAATGCACGATCCACTTTTAAATATTCATGCACAATGGCGTTCCGCATGCCAATCGCCTTGGCCCAAACGTCGACATCCGACTCACTGCACATGCCCGCTTCCTGTAAAGCAACGAAAGCGTCGTACGCATTGACCGGTGCGGGCGAGTATCCAGCCAGACGTAAAAGATGCTTGGCCTTACCGATCGCATTTTCCACCAGAAGCTGAAGCGCATGTTCGAGTCCGTTCCACTCCAATTCGCTTAAGCCAGCTTCCGACTGCATTCGTGCTTTCGCGTCGCTGAGCGCACGTTCCTGACGACGCAACATGGCCAAAGTGGCCTCATGGTAGAGCTCATAATCCATGGGCTTTGCGAAAGTGAAATTCCTCCTGTGCGCTCCACGCGCGTTGATAAAATCGAAATAATTCCAGACTCCCATGCCCCTTGAGGATGGTCCCCTCTTCAGCAACCGTGATGCACAAGCCAATCGGCGCTCGCTCCAAGTCCGCCAAGTCAATCAACTCCCCAGAGCAGCCGACCCGACCCGCCAGCGAAGACCGAAGTCGCTCCAACCGCGCCAAACGCTCCAAACGCGAAGACACCTGAGGGCCGAAAAAGAGCGCCAAGTCCCAGTCACCAGAATCAGTCGAACCCCGGGCGCGGCTCCCAAAGAGGAAGGCAATCGCCACATCATCCTGCTCCTCAAAAAAATCAACCAACTCCTTCATCGATGGATAGTGCTACCTTTTTTCGGCGTCGATTCAAGGCAGAAGCAGAAGCCGGAAGGCTTCATTTCAGTTTTAAGTGTTAAGTTTTAAGTGCTCGGTATCGGTATCGACGGAATCTATTCTATTTCGATCCCGATAGCGATTTGGAATTCCGATTTTTTACCCCAACGAAGAACGCAGAACGAAGAACAAGGGACTTACTAGCCTTGATTGAGTAAGCGCTCTAAATCTTCTTCCAAAGGAGTTAGACTTGATTGGACAGCCGCCCAAAGGATTTCGTGATCCACGATATCGTAACCATGTGCCAAAAGATTACGGGTGCCAATGATTCGATGGCCGTCCGTAATCTGCTCAAAGGAGCCTTCGTCTAAATTTCGCAAACGGAAGAGCGCTTCGCCCAAGACCTCAAACAAACGTTCGAGAATGAGCTGCAAACCTCGATCATCCAAAAGATCCTCGTATGTTTTTCCCTGTGTGAAGGAACGGAGCTCATGACAGGCACCACGAGCATCCTCCAACAGTTTTTCTAATTTACGCGGCATAGAGCGGCTTTCGGGTCTCTTCGACTTCTTGCTTAAAATAGGGGTTCCGGATCGCGTTCTCGCAAACCAGATCCACTTTTCGACCTAGAACGGATTCAAGGGCTTCTTTAAAATCGAAATACTGATGGAATGCATTCGTTTGTGCGTCACGACGAAAAAGGACCAGGAAGTCGACGTCACTTTCGGCACCGAAATCTTCCGTCAAAACCGAACCGAAAACATCCAGACGAATCACCCCATTCGCCCGACAAAGTTCTTCTATCTTGTGGAGATTGGACTGCAGCAATTGATTCAACATAGGTAATAAAGTATGAATTTCTCGTACTGCGTAAAGATGCAATCTACCTTAGCGGAGCGCTCAATTTTAAGCACTCAGTTTTGGGTGTTAAGTGGGCGCGGGGCTCAGTTTTAAGATTTAAGTGTTAAGTTTTAAGTGGTCGGTATCTGTATCGGTATCGGTATCGGTATCGGTATCGGTATCGGTATCGGTATCGGTATCGGTATCGGTATCGGTATCGGTATCGGTATCGGTATCGGTATCGGTATCGGAGAAAAACGTAATCGATTCAGATCCCGATCCCGATTTGGAATTCCGACTGTCAATACCCCCAACGCAGAACCAGGAACTAGGAACTAGGAACTTAAAACTTAAAACCTAGCACTTAACACTGCGCCCGTCGCCTTAACTGCTTCAGCTTACTGACCGGCTTGCGCGCCACGGCACAGGCCCCGGCCAGCGGGCTGTAGCCGTTCATCCGCCAGGCCTGGTAGCACTGCCAGTTGGCCTTCAATATATTCAGGGCGGAACGGTTGCTCGCCCCGCCGGTACGCATCTTGACCAGCACCTCGGGGAGGTAGGCCACGGACCGGCCGTGCGTCTGTAGCACCCGGAGCATGAACTCGTAGTCGGCCGCAATGGGCAGGTTCAGCTGAAAACCACCGAGTTCCCGATAGACCGACCGCCGGACGAAGAAGGCCGGATGCGGGGGATGCCAGCCGCGGCGGAATTGACCCGGCCGATACCCGCCCGACTGCCAGTCGCGAACGACCCGACTCAAGTCCGACGAGACATAGTTCAGGTCGCCGTAAACGCAGTCGGTTCCAGATTGGTAGAACTGTTCGGCCACCCGGGCCAGGACCCGGTTGTCCGCGTACACATCATCGCTGTTCAGGATCGCCACCACCTCCCCGCTCGCGCGGGCGATTCCCTTATTCATGGCATCATACATCCCCCGGTCCGGCTCGCTCACCAAAATGTCGATTTCGTCGCGATACGGCTGCAACTTCTCCAGGGTGGCATCGGTCGAAGCACCGTCCACCACAATGTATTCCACATTCACGCCGGCCTGACCGACAACAGACGCCACGGTGTCCGCGATGGTCGCGGCACTGTTATAGGACACGGTGATGACGGAGATGAGCATCTCGAGTTTTAAGTGTTACGTTTTAAGTGTTCAGTGATCGGCGCCGGATGAAATTACTTATGGGAAATCCGGAATTCAACCCACATCACTCAACCTTTCTTCCAACGCTCTACGAGCGACCGCTTATTACCGCTAATGACACGCTTATGAAAAAGACCTCTCCACTACAAGTGGTGATGAGAGGTGCATCGCATTAATCGCGACCCGTTTTGGTAAGCCCTACTTCCCTAGAATGAAATCGATCATTGCCGAATAAGTCTTGTTGCGATCAAAGTATTTTTGAGCGAGCTGGCGGGCGTTCTCTCGCTGTTGCTCGAGAGCCTCGGGCTGGTTGATATAATGCTTCATGCCCGCGCGAAGCGAAGCGACGTGGCCCGCAGTATAGGTACAGCCAGCATCGGCTTGCCTTAAAAGCTCTGCCGGTTCGCCGGTCGTGCTGTTGATCACCGCCAAGCCAGCGCATAAATAATCACTCAGTTTATGAGGCATGGTAATGTATGCCCCGGGATTGATGGCATTGAGGCCGACATCGGCACGACCCAAGACATCCTTCAATTCCTCCTGGTTGAGAAAACCAAGAAACTTCACGGTTCCGCTCAACTGCCTTCGCTCAACCTCAGCTTTCAAAACCGGCTCGGAGACACCGCCACCAGCAAACCAGACTTCGAAACGATGCCCGTCTTTCTGCAACGACTCGGCCGCCTCGAGAATGGTCGGCAAATCGTAGGTCGGAGTCATGGCACCCACGTAGAGGAAGCGAGGCGCATGTGGCGCGGAGCATGGAGCAGGGAGCCGTTCGCCGCCGACATAGCACAAGTGGAGATCTGAAGGCTGACTGCCGACTCCCGATCCCCGGCCCCTAACCTCTGAAACATGGTCCAGATACTCCTGAGACACAGCGCTGATCCCGTCGGCTTCTTTGTAAGCTCGCTTCGCTGCGCCATGGAGAGGGGCAAAAAGGATCTTGCCGAGACAGCGCAGCCCTTGCGGCAGGGTGCGATAGAAGGTCTCGGGCCAGAGGTCCATCACGTCCACAGTCACCCGACAGCCGATGCGTTGACGCAATTGCAGGACCGGAGCAATACAGTCGAGCGGTGGCGTGCTGAGGTGAATCACGTCCGGCCGCTCTCCCTCCGCGATGCGCGCCTCCGCCGTTTTGGCAAATTCCCGACCATATGCCCGGTGACTCCGCACGCGCGCAAAGCTAATGTTTTTTTTATACCCCGGAACGGGCAGCAGAAAAATCTGACAAGACCCACCACGATTACCTTCCCACTTTTCCTCTTTCCCACCTTCAAACACAGGTTCCCGCCTCGCTTTCGTCCGATGATGAAAATCCACCGTCCACCAGGTCACGTGGTGCCCTTGCTCCACCAGCATCCGGGCCAAACAACAAAAGCGCCCTTCGGAGGCGCCTTCGTTCGGGAGATCGGAAAAGGGATTGATGAGCCAGATGTTCATTGGCCTCAAACAATTATCGCAACGGAAACCTTAGGCCATCATAAACGCCTAATCCGAGCCGAAAATTAGTACCAGGACAAACGAAAAAATCTTCTGTCACTGTCGAGATCAACGCTCACACTCTCGTTCTGTCCATCACCCACTACAGGCCCTGCAATACTGTCCCAGGAACCCAAATCGGTCGAGGCTTTCAGCTCGTAGGTATAGCCCGATAGGGCCGACCAGTCGATTTTGATTTGCCTCAAGTCATCAAGCTCTTCGACCGATGTGGCAAATTCGACCGGGATGTTCTCGGGTTCAAATGGCTCGCGCTTCATGACAGCATCGACGATTTTTTTGAGTTCCTCAGCCTGTGCTTCCGTGACCGGCGTCCCCCAACCGGCACCGCCGGTAAAGTATCTGACCAGCGGCACATCCGTCGGCGCCACACCGTACAGCTCGGAACAAATTGCCACGGCCATAAGGTAGCGCCCCGCTAAGTCCATGTGAATGTAATCACGGAACACGTCATCAATTGCATCCATCCCTGGGATTAGGCCCTTCATTATTCGCTGCTCTAACTCCATGATCAATTCTCCTCCAGGAATTACGGTGAGACTGATCTCGTTGGCGTCGCAGTAGCGCTTAAGCTCTGCATAATACCAGTTCATGAAACCCTGACGCCTAAGAACTTCTTCCGAACTGACCGCGTAGGGCTCCGTCCACAAATCGGTGAATTCGTCCGGCACATAAACGTCGTCATCCAATGCTCCGCTTGAGGCCCAAGTCGTATATAAAAATAGCCGACCGGGAGGATCGGCGCAGATTTCTTCGAAATGGATGGCCGCCTGCAACTCACGTTCGTTCTCGGGAATCGCGTCCGAAGTGTAGACATCGAACGGTTGGAGCATGAGGACATCCCATTGGTAATTGGTCAGCGCATCGGTAAAGAGCCCATACGCGTTGGGCTCAACGCAGACATCGTTGGGATTGTTCCACATGTAGTCGAGCCCACGACTGCAGCGAATGTGCCATCCATGGGTAAACGGTTTTCCCATGGCCTGAGCCAATTGATAGATACCCTGCTTTTTCAAAATGGCACTGTCGCCTGTGTGGCTGTTCCCAATCGAATAGACCGAGACAGCTTGTACCTGCAGCAAAACACCTAACAAAAAAAGAATGTAGAATACTAATCTCGTAACCATTATTTTTGTATAGCATGGAAATGGCCCTCACACATTCAAGCTTTTGTTCGTTAGTATAAATACCTACGAGATTCACTGATCCGAATAATCCAACCATTCCAAGGTAGGTTGCAGCCACCGTTCTAAGATTCTATTTTCATCCTTAGACATCTTTTTCTGCCGAGCGCTAGCCTTTTCCTGATTAAATCTGTCTTGGTAAAGGGCCTCGACCGCGGGCTCGGCACCCAAGCCACAGAAGTTAAGCATTCTTTCAATCGCCAAGCTGTCGAGTTGCTCCAAGCGCAGCTCGAGGTAGCGCTGTGACGGTAATCGCCGCCCATAATCACAGGATAGTTCAACACAGGTTCGCCACTGTAAACAAGCCATCTCGAGTGGATCGAGTTCGGCCGCCAATGCGGCCATTCCCGGGAGCCGCGGCCCCCACACGGCAGGGCCATTCTTCGTGAAAACGCCACCGATCATTCGATGGCCGAATTCCCTCGCATAATAAGGGATCTGCTTCGGTCGGATCTCTTTTAAGCGTTGGCTCAAGCGTCCCGGATTCACCCCCGAAAAGCCGGTCGATGATTTTTCCCAGAAGCTGCGGATCGAGAGCGCCGAGTCCTTACCATTGCGTATGATATTAATGTACTTCGCATCAGGAAAAATTTGATCTACGAATCCCAAACGCAGGGCATTGCTCGGTGTTTTTTCTGCCAGACGCGACTTCCCCTCCTTGGCCACAAAGTCACCGAATCTGCCACGGATGTACTCGATCACTTCGGGCCGGGCATCCCTCGACTTCAGTAAATCCGATTTGGCATCGTTCCCGTATTTCCAGGTCAGCCGCGGCTCGACGAGCATGGCAAGCTGGGAATGTTTCGACAGCAAACGGCTTAGAAAGCTAGTGCCGGAACGAGGCGCGCCAATAATGATGATTGGCTCGCGCAGCAGGGAGTCAGTAGAGGAATTCATATAAAAATGATGATAAGTGTTAAACTTCGAATCTCCGTTCTCGAATTTTCCGGAGCGGGACACCCCCAAGGACCATCCATGCTTCTGTGTCCTTAAGCACGGTGGAGCGGGCGAGCACAACCGAGCCCTCGGCAATGGTCACACCCGGCGCGACGAAGACGTCTGCAGCCACCCAACTTCGGCGCTCCAATGTTATCGGCGCCGTCATAAGCGGATGGGCCGGATCGTCGAAATCGTGCGTCGCAGTACAAAGGAAGGAGTATTGGCTCACAACCGCCCCCTGTTTCAGTTGAACAGGAGCCACGTTGTAGCAGTCGACGAAATCCCCGAGGCAACTACCCGCCTCCATGCGCAACTGCCAGGGTGCCCAGATTCGCGCTGAAGAATAGATTAATGCAGATGACTGGACGGATGCCCCGAACATCCGGAGCAATAAACGCCGCCAGGCAAAAAACGGCCGTGGCGAGGGGCGAAACAGTAGTACATACGCAACGCCCCACAAGCCACGCGCGATTTTGTTTTTCTTGCTTAAAGAGCTTTGCTGCAATGCGACTGACATAATCTAAAGCTCAATACAGGACGGGCGCTCGCACAAGCCGTTCATCCAACCATATACCGAAATAAATTTCTCGACGATCGCTTTCCATCCGAATTTGCTCATCGCAAACTGACGCCCGCGCAAGCCCATCGCCTCCAGATCATCCGGAGGCCGCTTGGTTGCCTCGGCAAGTGCCTCGGCAAGTCCCTCCGCACTACCGTCGACCCACCATCCGGCCCTCTCTTTCACTACCGCCTCCCAGGGTATCGTTTTGGACGCAATCAGGGGCAATCCTGCCGCGAGCCCTTCGGCCGCTGCGATTCCAAAATTCTCGGAATGTGAGACCAGACAGAACAACTGGGCATCACGAAAAAGCCGCGTCTTTTCTTCCCCGTAAACCGGTCCGGAAAACATTACGGTTTTCGCAACACCTAATTGTTCGGCAAGCTTTTCGAGTTCCTCTCGATGCCCCACTTCACTGGACCCCACGAGTTTTAAGCGCCAACCTGACGGTTGCACCTTTGCCCAGGCTTGGATCAGCGCAGGGAGGTTCTTGACCGGATGCATCCGCCCCATGAATAAGGCAATCCGCTCTTTTGGGAGATTGGAAGTTGCCAAAGCATTTTCTTTATCTCCAGAAATATTCTCTGCTACCCGAAAATGTGCCGGTTGCCCGGGAACCTCAACGCCGTTGGGGATGATTGCGATCGGCTGCCTCAATCCAAATTTCCTGATATTTCCAGCTTCTAAAGCTGAAGCCGCATGAAAGCAATCGACCCGTTCTAGATCCTTGCGCTGGTACAGCTCCATGGCGATCCGTTTCTTCCAATTCCGGTACTGAAAGGCCCATGGATCCAACGTTCCCCGTGGGGAAAGCATTCTCGGAATCGAGTGACGCTGTGCCGCTTGGGCCATCTTATGATTTAAAGTTAACCATAGACCATTGTCGTGGATCACTTGGGGCATGGAATCCACAATTATCTGATCCACTTTGCGGGACGCCCTAGGAATCACAGTCTGCCTTATACCGGGAACCAAACGACCGTACACTAATTCCAGTGGCACGCCTTCAGGTGGTGCCTCAGCTGACATGTGCGGATAATCAGCCGCTAATAGCGATACAATGTGGTCGTTTGCTGCGAGCGCCTTCGCCAAATTCCCAACTGAGAAAAAAGGACCACCATGAGCAGGATTCCAAGCACCGATAGAAAGAAGGATTTTCATCCGAAATTACGCGCAAGAAAGCGGTCTAATACGATTAGGCTCCAAACCCGGCTCCAGTGAGACTTACCAGACTGGAAAGATGAAACCGCTTTGTCGAAAAATTCTGAATTAATAAAGTCTGATTCGCTACGATAGTTAACTTGCAGAAGCCATGCTTTGAAGGGTGGCGTAAACCCTTTTTTCGCCCGGTGCGTGATTTCTTTTGGCAAATCGCCAACTGCATCAACAAACAGAGACTTAGGAATTTCGCCTTCGTAAAAAAGTTCTTTATTCGCGATACGAGCAAGATCTTCATAAAGTTTGGCATCAACCAATGGAGTCCTTAATTCCAGTGAAAGAGCCATACTGTAAGTGTCTGAATCCTTAAGTAGTTGGGAGCCAAGATAACGATACAGCAGAAAACAGGATACCGAATCGCGAGCACTCAGTGAATCTGACAAATCAGGAAGAAAACTCTCTTCATTTACAGCTGCAGCTGCTTCGCCAATGCGTGCATCGGAAAAGGCTGCACTGACTTCCTGAGGGGCGAATAATCCTCGTCCCATATTCAGGCAACGGCTCAGCGTCGGCTCCCCCGAAAGGTAGGCTTCCACTCGTCTCCACTGGGCGTTCAATAGACCAAGAGCGGATCCAGCGCTAACTGCTGAAAGGGCCAGCCCACGCAAAAACGGACCACCCGATTGCGTTAGATGCCAAAATTTCGGCAGTTTTCGAAAGTCACGGTTGTATCCAGCAAATAGCTCATCACCACCGATACCGGAAGTAACCACTTTGTATCCGGAACGATGGGCTAGATCAGAAACGAGAAAGGTGTTCAGACCATCCACACTAGGCTGATCCATCGCATCGAAAAACCGCTCCTGATAACCAAGAAAGTCCTCTCTCGTTAGTGTCCAATTGGTATGATCGGTTCCAAAACGCTCTGCGACGACCTGCGCATAGGAAGACTCATCAAAATCTTCTGACTCGAAACCGATGCAAAAAGTCCCAACGTGTTTCTGGCCAAGTGCACGCATCAAGGAGACGACCCCCGATGAATCGATGCCGCCTGAGAGAAAGGCCCCCACCGGAACGTCACTCACAAGATGTGATCGAACCGTGTCTAACAGGCACTTGCGAACGTATTCAACTGCCTCAGGCCATGAGCGTAAATCTACGGAGTTTTCGGAACTTCTAGCCAGTATATCTCCGTAGCTCCAGTATTGTGTAGGCGTCACTTCATCCCTTGTGACTTTGAGTATGGTTCCCGCCTCGAGCGCTTTGACCCCCTTAAAGGGCGTCGCAGGAGCTGGGATGGAACCCCATTTCAAGAATAAGCCCATAGATACGTAATCCGGCTGCAACCCCCCGGGAAAAGCCTGAAGGCCTTTCAATTCCGAACAAAAATGAAAGCCAATTCCATCTTCACCTGGAGCGCATGTGTAATAAAGTGGTTTAATTCCACAGGGATCCCGCACTAAAAAAAGTGCTTCCTCCAGACTATCCCAAATAGCGAAGGCGAACATACCTCTAAGATGCGAGATGCACTCCGACCCCATCTTCTCCCATAGGCGTAGCAACAATTCGGTGTCACCCGAGGAGTGAAATGGTCTGTCATCATGAAAATACCTCTCACGCAACTCACGATAATTATAAATCTCTCCATTAAATACTAAAAGCGTATTTCCATCTTCAGATACCATGGGTTGATGTCCCGCCTCAGAAAGATCTAAGATTGAGAGACGCCGGTGACCAAATACCACCCGCTGGCAGCGCGACACGATAGTGCCATAATCATCCGGCCCTCTGTGACTTATCGCATCCATCATCCACGAGATGCCCTCATCACAAAATGTCGCATCAAAGCTTAGTTTTCCCGCTATCCCACACATTGTCGATACTTGTTCACTGAATAATAAAAATACTGCTTTACAGTCATTCTGCGTTGGTGGCAGGGCTCATTTGTTATTCTCTCGCTCAAGTAACTTAACACAGGAATTGTAAACTTCCTCAGAAGTAATTTGCGTTAAACATTTCTTCTTTTGCTCCACGCATTCAAGCAACATACAGCCTTCACAACCCACAGCTTTTCGATGGACAAAATGCCCCTCACCATAAGGATACCAGCGACCCGGCTGATCGCGGGCAGAGAAGACGGCTACACATTTCAGGCCAGCTGCAACCGCTAAATGCATCGTTCCGGTATCGTTTCCGAGGTAAAAGCAGCATTGCCTCAACAGAGCCAACGATGTACGAATAGAAAACTCACCCGCAGCGACTGCCCCCGCCCCAATTGCGCATTTGATGCTAACCGACTCAGCAACATCCGAAGCCCCTCCGATAAAGATCGGCCATATACGATGCTTAACCCAGAGCGTTTCCAAAACACTTCTAAAATTTTCTCCCGGCCATACCTTTGCCTGCATTTTTGAGCCGATCGCGACTCCGACAAGCCCAATAGCCTCGGATGGCACCCGCCGGCTCAGCCATTCATGAACTTCGTTGAGTTCAGCTTTCGTCGATGCAAGCGTCGGATCTCTATGAAAGTCGTCTGGGAGCGCTTCAAATAGCCCTTCTTCTTTCAACCGATCAAAAAGAAAATCAGATTCATGCTGTATCGTTTGGAGGGGACGTTTTTCGGCCGGCAATCCTCGAAACTCAAAAGGCGCTGCCACATATTGCTTTTTGATACCGGCAAGGCGAAAAAAAATCCGGTCTCGTTTGAGCTGATATTCACTTCGTGGCGGTTGGACTATGTTAACAACACATCTGTAACCTGACCAACGTAGTTTAACCAATAGTACCGAAAGTTTGATAGAAGAATATAGCCTTTCTTTAAGATTATAACCTATTGGATAAGGGATGAAGCGGTCCACTAAGCCACTACCTTCCAATACTGAAAATCCTGTGATATAATTTTTCCGAAAATGAGCATCATATAAATAGTGGATAGATGCATTCGGCCACAACTGGCGGAGGGCCTTGATGCCCGGGACAGCAACCAAGGTATCTCCAAGCTGTCCGGTTCGAAATACTAAAATCTTCACTGCAACTATGAACGCTAAGAGTTCAAATTAGAAGCCTGGAAACGCATTAGCCTCTTGGGGCTCTCACATCTAATCCACCTAGGGGAATAATTCGGAAAAACTGTAGAACTAAATAGAGCATAAGCATAGTGAAACAATACTGCAATATAGTCCCTCGGATTGTTTCCAACAACGTGTAGGTCGTGAGGTGTTTAAACGACATCGAAAGAAGAATGATAATACCCATAACTATTAATGACGGATAATTCTTGAAAAGCTTTCGATTAAATAGCTCGAGAACAGTGAAAAAAATGAATGCTATGCCAACCTGCATGCAAGTCGAAATAATACCTAGTCGAGACCAAGAATCTGCCAGAATGTTAAACGGAACGGTGTAAGATTGAATTTTCCCGGAATAGTCGCGCTGATAATACACATTGAATCCATACATCCGAGCAAACAAACGAGAAGCATAAAACCGACCCTCAGAGCGCCCAAACCCCGCCCAGACGAATTGCCCTCTAATCTCCTGTAAAAAGTCACCATAGCCTCTGTAGTCAGACTCTCTAGGGGTCATCGTTGGGGCAAGGAGTGTAGTCCAGTCGATGAGCCGCGTCATTCCGTGCCATACCGGGGAATCTTCTCGACCCAAATGCGAGACCTCTTCCGCTTTAAAACTTTTCGCCACAACATTACCAGCGTATGTCATAAATTCTTCAAGATTCACCTCGGTAATTTGCTTACGTCCTAATTCTGAACGAAGATTTTGAATCAGGCCAACCGATAACAGAACGATTGGAATCGAAACCAAAGCCGCGACAATCCAAAGGCGCCTCTCCTTGCCTCCTCTTGCCTGAACGAGAACACCGATACCATAGAAGGCTAGGGGGAAGAACGCATAACCTCTAGACCCAGTAAAGAAAGACAATACAAGGCCGACACCAAGGCTCACAGCCCAAGCAATCGTGACATACTTACTCCGCTTGATATACAAGCCCCCAAAAAAGGCAGAAATTGAAAGGCTCTTGTGGAGAATCCGAAGAAAGTACGTGAGTGGCCCCCCGTAGACAGTTGTAATCCAGATTGTGAAATTAATGAACGCCGCAAAAATTAGAAGGATATCGAGCTTGCCCTTCGCAATTTGCATATAAAAGGCCAAGTTGCGCTTAATGCCCTGCCCACGAGTAGCAACTAGAATAAATGCGAAAAGTAAACCAAGAAACGGAATCAGAGAGTAGCTAAAAAATATTCCTATTGGACGAACGTCGAAAATACCGGAGTAAGCCAATTTTTCCTGAAGCGCTACGGGGTAGGAGAGTAAGGTTGTAAGAAGGAAGAATGGTTGCAGTACAAAATAAAGAACTAAGGCTTTGTAGGCGATAAACTCGCGTTCGAGACGAAGTGTAAGAATGAAACAACCAGTGGATATCGCCGCTGACGATGCTGTGGCGAGAGTGACCGCCCCGACTCCTGGCTCCATGAACAAACAAAAGAGGAAGCCTATGGCCCCGATCATAATAGAAAGGCCGGATAGTGCGGAGGCATAAGACATAAAAAAGATTTACACAGGAGATAAATTTTGATGGGAGTAAGCTTGCTGGCTCTAGAGAATCAAGTTGTTACTGCGAAAAGTTCTTCAGAAGATTGTGATTCGCGGAAGTTCTGAAATAAGGAATGTTACGCTCAGGGCCGAGGTATCGAAAAACCTTTTCCCATAGTGGAATTGTCTTCCAAAAAGTTCCACTCGTCGTCCGCCAACGCTTGCCGAGTGCGACCTCAATGGAAGGTTTATTTTTTAGTTCAAAACCCAAAGCTTCGATCGCATGACAAATGTGACTCGCGTCGTTAACAGAAGAATCTACGCTAACTATCTGAATTAGAGAAGGGTATCGCTTTTTGAATTCAACCAGGCGTTGGGCGTACATATTCCATGTTCCGATTGAGTAATACAGGTTTTCCAGAGACGGTATGCGGCCAAACTCTCGCTTGTAAAATGACTCAATTGCCGTGTCGGGCTTTCTCCAGACGCCGAGAATTTTGAGACCGGGGAATCGTTCTATCATAAAGTCCAAGGCTAGTGCCAAATCCGGACTCTTGATAAAATCGATGTTGGGGTCCCGCAACACCGCATAAGCATCGTCAAACATTTTACGCATGCAACATATCTCCAAAAAACTTTCTTCCAGCAGACTATCTTCAGTGAGCCTGTCTCTTTTCCCCCTTAACCGTTCACACGCCTTGTTAAACAGAAGGATGGGCAAATGTTCCATAAATCCTGCGGGATAATCGTCTCCCCGACGATCATCCACAACCGTACGCATCCCTGCTGCGGCAAGGTAATTTCCAACCAGGCTAGTCCCACCACGGGGATATCCGACGACAAGAAGTTTCGTTTTATTTGACTTACCAGCAGACATAATTCTTCCAAAAGTACAGGCGACCCGACTCTTTACCAGTTATATTGTAATTAGGAGGCAACATAAGACTTCACCGTGAAGCTCTTAACAATCATACAGCAGCAAGTATCTTCTTCATCATCTCCAGGTTTGTAGTCCCATTCTTCAAAAACCTTCTACGACCAGCGCACCCGATCTCCTTAAGGACAATTGGATCTTTCAGAACACTGAGGCACCGGTTCGCACATTCGTCCGCATTGTCAAAAAAGAGTGCTTCTTTTCCTTCCTTATAAAGCGACAGGTGTTCATCCGTTCGTTCGGCACACAGAACGGTACCAATTGCAGGAATCTCCATTGACCGTCTCGTCGAAGTATCCCGGTTCCCCTTTGAAAGAAGCCCAATCGCAACTTTCGCACACTGGATCACTTTCACGTAATCTTTCCCATAAATCGCCCCCCCTTTTACAACATGCCGCAAATTATGCCACTCCGGTGACTTCTCCCACCCATTGCCGTAAATTGTCAGAGGAACACCGAGCTCGATAAGCCGACTCATAAAAGGCCCTCTCTCAGGAAAACACGTTCCTATAAATAACACATCACTCGACCATTTCTCTACGTCCCCCTCAGACAATTCCATCGGGGAGTGGAGCTTCTCATCGGCTGGGAAAAACACACGTAGAACATGCTGAGCGCCTAACTCCTTCGCCTCCCTGACATTTTCACCCCTGGAAACCGCGACGAGGTCGCAACTTGGCAACGCGTCGAGTAGAAGTCGCCAATAAGACACGCTACAATTTCCGAAGGGGTCATCGTTGATGTAGTTGACGATCTTTTCAGTATGTTCGCGGAGAATGCGATAAGATCTGGGGCCGAGCAACCGCGACTGATTCAGAAAAACGACATCATAGGGACCTTGAAAACGCAGCTTTCGCTTCAAACAGAAGGCCGACAGTCGGTCGACGATTCCCGCAAGCCTAAAACGAAACAGTCGAAGCAAAAAGACTTCGGAAAACGGGGTGATTGTATCGTGTTCATAAAAATCGACGCTGTGGCCTAGCTTTTCAAGCGCTCGAACGCGTAATCTAGCGTTAATGCGGGAGCCACCGATGAACAGAATCTTCATTTAGCTTTAAACATGAATTCCATCAAGCCGAGGTCAAACTTTGCTCTCGGCCGCCTCACAACGCCGAAGGTGAGCTACCGCAGACGGATCAAGAGGCCACCTTTGATTGTTGAAATAAAGATACCCGAGGGCAACTTCAAGGACATCTCGAAAGAGGTAGATCAACCACTTTAGCGGCGGAATTCGCCCCAGAGAACGAACAGGGTTCACGAAGCGCGCGACTTCAAACCCTTCTGCTTCCACGATTTGCCTGAGCGACGTCTGCGCCAGGAGGGTCTTATGAGTAATATCCCCATTATAAGTCGCCGAAGAAAATGGGCTACAGCCATTGGGAAACCGACAAATGATCACCGCCTCGGGTGAAAGCGCGGGAGACAAGGACCTCAAAAGTTGCTGGATTTCTCTTATCGAAAGATGTTCGATAACGTCAAAAGCAACGACAACATCAATATTCCTTTCTTCGACGAACGCCTCAGCGGTAATATCCTTCAAGTAGGCGGAAAATCCATTTGCGCTAGCTTCAGCGACAAGTGAATCGATTATTTCCACCCCTAGAACCTCGTGCCCCACCGACCTCGCCCACTCAAGAAACTCACCGTTCCCAAACCCCAGTTCGAGGATCTTTGAAGGACCAACCACGCCTGCCCGTACCATTTCTTTAGCAAAGTAGTTTCTTTGTAGATCCGTACAGGTACCGAATGGCTCGTCGGACCACCCCTTCCATTGGCGATAAGTATCGTAAGCATCCATATAATCTTAGTGCATTGCTTTAGTAATTCGTCAGCTCAATTTTGAATCTGACCCGCATAGCTGAACTGCGAACTTCTTCCAGGTGAAACAACCATTTTCTCTGCTAGATAAAGAGCAATTCAACTTAGAGATCACAGAGTGTTGTTTTATTGGATCGGAGCACACTTGACTGAATCTGAATCGATCAGTTTTTGGTATACTCTTGTGCATCGCTCCAAAAGAATGCGACAGCGCTTATCTTCTATCAAATCCACAAAAGCCGGCTTGAGGCTGTCTCTTCGTTTGGATGGAGATAGATGCTCAGGCCTGGTTTTAAAAATTGCGTCAACATTCTCCGTCGAGTGTTCAAACACATCAAAATCACTATGAAACTTGGAATTCACACGTGAAATTATAGAACCAAAATCTCGAATCGCTTCCTTAAACGTCGCGACAACGACTTGATCGCGGACCGATAAAACGTATGAATAAAATGCTAAGTAAGTTCTCATCATCTCTTTCGCTAGCAGGTGTTCGAACTTCGGGTGTAACCGCGCGTGGGTATCAGCATAAAAAGTCAAATAAGAAATAATCGCCGATTTCGGCTCTCGGATCAAAACCATACAAGGTCTACCGAACTCAAGGCCACGAGCAATATTAGACGAGGCATGAAGATGCGTAGCGATTAAGCAGCTCGAGTGTTGAGCCGTTCGAAAAGCCTGCACTGCGAAGCTGTTTGCACTGCGCGGAAAGCCTTCGATCACGATATCAGTCTCTCGGGAGGCTAGAACTTCAAGTTTTGTCCCACGGCGTCTAATTCGCCTCTCTGCTGACCATAAGAATGGCCGTGGGAAACGATCCAAATTCCGGCGCATGCAGAATTTGAGTATGGTCACACCACTACGTAATATATTCTGATGCATACTTTTATGTTAAAACAATTTAGAATTTCTCGTCATACCTAATTGCTAAGAGTATTTAGAGAGTTTTTCGTGAACACCCAAAGCAATATTTTTTGGTTCGAAGCGAGTTAGACATTACTCATTAACGGTCTTCCACCGCTAGCCAGCGATCTGGGTAGACGAGTTGATTGAAACCGGAACGAGCCGGCCGAATCACGATCGATCCAGATTGTTTCCCTAACCATGCTCCCCACCAACTGAATGTACTGTTAGCAATTATAAGATTCTGACACCTCGACAGTAGCCGTAAGTCGTCGATCGCTGATCGGCGATCTCCTTCCACGAAATATGTTTTTGCGTCCAATCTTAAGTTTTGATGACACCACGCAGGATCATCACTGAAACAAACGACCTGATCGACCGGAACCCGGCGGCGCATCAACTCCAAAGCGGACCGATAATAGGACACGGATAAGGTCGAGCCGTAGTCAACCCTGCGAACGTGTATCCCTATCGTTGCCGGTTGCGCGATCACTTCCGCAATGGTTAAGTCATCACCTTCGATCTCTCCATAAAAGGTCAACTCGCTCGCAATTCGCTCATGAAACGCTGCGAAATAAGCTTCGTTTGTCCAGTATCCATCAGTTCGCAGTTGCCCCCTAACCTCAACGTCCCTCGGATCATTCCCTCCGTGATATTCGTCCCGAAGGTAGAACCGTCTCATGCGTTGGCGAACCCATGGGCCGCCTCGGTTCCAGCATCTGCGCCGCATCCGATATAACGGATCACGTTTCTTACGAAAAGTGATATCACTCGACAATTTAAAGTCGTTTAGATGAAATCTGCGCTGGTACCTTCTGTCGGCCTTGAAGGCGGTCGCAACATCGAAGATAAGAGATGACCCTGTTCGGAGGGCAAGCGCACGATTAGTCGCGTAGATAAATAGTTGATTCCCTAATCCGCCTTTTAGGTAAGCATAGATTTCTTTATTTTTTGATAACATCAGAGATTCTGGAATCGCAGTACGAAGTAATCTTGAGCAAGATCCACACTCAGCAACGGCGCCTCAGTGGTATTTTTTTTAATTTGCACAAAATGATGCTAACCAAAAGCGCTAATTCCTCACGTGCCTCAGCGCGAAAAACAAACATACAAAATCCATAGAGAGTTGCCGTAATCGTAGCAGCCGTCACAAATAGTGCCCAGCTTTGAACGGGTGGGATTAAGTGTCCAAGAATTCCTATTGCGATTCCCAGGCTAAGGCTAAACAAAAAGTTACATAGCAAAATCGACCAGTCGTGCTTGTTCAGATGCGCCAAACGCCGAATTGTCTTTGGGTAGTACCAAGCAGAAACAGACAAAAACCCGACTAGGGGTGCAAGCGCTGCGCCTAGGATCCCCATATAGTAGATCCCGAGCAGAAGACATGTAAATGTAACCATGGCCTGCACGAACTGGACAACCGCGTTGCGCTTAATGTCACCCAGTGCAACACAAAGCGTTTGCAGTAAGGTGAACAGAATTAATGTGACCATCAAACAACACAGTACAGTAGACACGCTGAATCCGGCAAAGAACTCTGGTCCTACCCAAAGACCGACAAAGTCATCATTGAAAGCGAGGAATCCGGCAAAAGCCAAACCCAGCAACCAGAAGTTGATCAGTAACAATCGTCTTAAAATAGCCCGCATCTTCGTCGTATCGCCCTCGCCCGCAAGGTGGGACAGGCTCGGGCCAATGGCATTGCCGGTCCGGGTAAGAAGCAACTCGGCCACATTGAAGCCCCGGCGTGTTAGAACGAAGATCGGGACAACCTCCGGACCGATGAAACGAGCCAGCAGAAAAGCATCCATATTTCTCGAGAGCACACTTCCAATTTTCCCGAGGGAGGTAAAAGACATCAATCCTAGTAACTCTTTCAATGTCGTCCACCGGAGTCGAAACCGAATGGATTCGCGCGACGCCCGCAAAAGCATATAACCAAGCCCACCGATAAAGAAAATCGAGGCGCGGACAAGAAGTCCAAGTGTGATGGCTGCCAGACCCGCCCCGAAAAAGAGCAACAGAACCGTGCTCGCCAGACTAAATAGGTTAGCCAAAAGAAAAACCATCCCGTGGGCGAAACTCCCCTGAAGCCCCAGGTTAACAACCCCGACCGCATAAGCGAAGAGGGAAATCGTAGAAGCCAGAGCGGCGATCAGAAAATTGTGACTTAGCTCAACCTGCTGCGCCGGATCGCTGAGGTTAACCCATCCAGGGACATAGGATGAGACAAGCCATCCGACTAAAAGTAAAAGCATGGCGATCGCTCCGGAAAGGACAATTCCACCAAAAGCATAGCACCCGACAGCCTCGAAATCATTTGCTCCATAACTTTTTCCAACCCGTTGAAGAACCACGGTCGAGATACTCGGATCGACCATCATGAGCCAGCTAAGGATGTTTCCACTGGCTAGCCAAGCACCATAGAGCTCGACTGGAATGTACCGAAGGTAAAGCGGCACCATAAGCAATCCCGCGACCACGGTATGGACAATGTTAGCATATGAAAAGACCAGATGCCACAGAGTCGTCTTGCGTCGACTGACTTTACGAGAAATAGGCGTAAGCACTTCGCGCATAAACCTCCGAACCTACTCGAAAACCGGGAATATCATCGAATCGAACCCTAAATCTAGGACCAGCAGCGTTTTGAAAATAAGCCGGTTCGCTCATGCGCGAAGAGTACATCTGATTGCGTCAACCTTCCGTCGAGCGGGCGCATAGAATATGAGCAGATGTCATACACGTGGAAGCCCCGCTCAGCAAGGAACCCCAAAATCTCTCCAGCGTAGGGGCCTCCCTCATAAATTTGAAGCCAAGACACCTCCAAAAAAAGGAAATTACAGCTCTTCAGGGTCTCTTCAGCACCCTTGAGCATTTCCAACTCATAACCTTGGATATCAGCCTTGATCAACGAGGGTGGAGGTAACTTGTTGGTTTCAACGAGATCATCCAATGTCTCCACTGGCACTTTAAGCCTTTGAGTTTTCCAACTTGTAGATTCGAGAAAGCTACTCTGCCCATCGTGACAATTGAGCTCGAATTCTCCACGAGTAGATCCAAGTGCACACCGTAAAAATTTGATGTGCGAGTCTCCGTCAGCAAGATTTACAAGGGTTGCTCGATATTCCGATAAGGGCTCAAAGAGCGCATAAGTTGCACGAGGGAAAACTTTCTTCGTTTCCAGCGCCCATGAACCGTCACTTGCCCCTACATCATAAATGACACTCAGTTCAACACCACATTGCTTTAACTTCGCAAATGTAGCAGCAAACCCACGTGGCCCCCAATCAGAATTAACAAGCCGCACTCCCATTCGCTTGATAACACTATTTATTACTGATTTCCCGATTCTAAGCGTAGAATTCATTACAAAATATATTTAATTCAAGAAACGTTGTATAATTCTTCATTGAGCCTAAGGGCACAACCGAGTTACTCCGAAAGCATTTGATTTCTAAACGAATTACTTAGGAAGGCGAAGTTATGCGTACTTAGCTGGTTATGCTGCTTCGCAACAATTTCTTCGACGTCGTCATGTGTAACTAATGGTAACCCTTCCCTTGCCTCACATGCCGAAAAACCATTATCAAAAAATATTCGGAAAGTATCTAGCAGATTAGGGTTAATGTTAACACCGGTAGGCATGTGTTCATCAATGCAAATCTCTACGACCCATATAGCTTCAGCATTTCCCTCGATGAGAGATCTCGCACCTTTAAGGACGCTTAGCTCAAAACCTTCGACATCGACCCAAAATAGCGTGCGCCCGTTCCGTAGGTCCTTACGTTCGCCAAAAGTGTTATCCAAAGTGTTGACTGGCAGAAAGCGACGATCATGGGAAGGGATGCCTGCCCAACCTTCAACGAGAGAAGCACCAGTTCCTGTACCAAACATGGGGAGTATTTCCGGCTTTTCCCCGAGCGCCAACGGGAAAACTTCGACGTCGCTCCATCCGTTTCGGTATACATTCTCAAGAAGAAGCCGAGCATTCTCGGGAATCGGCTCAAAGGCAAGAACAGGCTTTTTTGCATGAGCAGCAAGGCAAGTGTAATAGCCGATGTTCGCCCCCACGTTGACCAGACGGTCACAATGGGTAAGCAACTTGCAAAAGAGCGTTGTTTCCTCAGGCTCGAATCGGCCGCTAGCCATAGCCGCATTACCTTTAAACGCAAAGCCGCTCGGGTGATTCAAAAACGGCTGATTAAGTCTTCTTTCGATACGAAATTGCCTTAATGCAGCAGCAAGAGTCGGCGCTTTCTTACGAATTGTTTTTGCTATAAGCTTCTTCATGGTTGGCGATGTCTGTAAATTAGAAATTATAAATCAAGAGGTGAATTGATAATTTTATTAGCGTTTCTAGTAGCAGAAACCACTAGCATTACTACGGTACGGAAAGTTCACAGTTTATGGATTACAGATGTTTAATTAAAAATGGATTTAACTTCTCGACGAACTTCAAAGCCATCCCAACAACCTGATCCATATTGTAATACCGGTAGGTTCCCAATCGCCCAATAAAGGAGACGTCATCCAATTGACCGGCTTCGTCCTCATAGCGCTTATATAGCTGCCGAGCCTCCGCCGCCGGAATAGGATAATAGGGTTCTTTTCCAACTTCATAGTCCTCCGGATACTCCCGAACAATGGTAGTCCCTTCGATCTCTTGCCCTGTAATGTGCTTCGCTTCAACGGTCCGCGTGTAAGAGAGGTTACTTTCAGGATAATTCACCTGTACACAAGGCTGGTGAGTGAGGCCTGAAGACGGGAGATGCGGGTCGGGAGATGGGGTCTTACCTTCTAGCTGGGAGCTTCCATCTTCGATTCCCCTCAGCGCTTTGGCGCTGAAGTGCTCATGCTCAAACCGCAGGCTGCGGTACGGTAGCGGCCCGAACTTGTAATCGAAATAGGCGTCGATTGGGCCGGTGAATATCATGTGTTGCCACTGGATCGATTCGTTGGCGATCACCTCTTTGTAGTCCAAATTGAGGCGGACTTCCAGGCGGTCCCCACAGGCTTTGACCAGATTATTGAAGAGTGTGTGGTAGCCGTGTTTGGGGAGCACCTGGTATTTGTCGTTGAAATAGCGGTCGTCGCGGTTGGTGCGCACGGGAATACGCCGACAGACGCTGGGGCTGAGCTCGCGCGGATGACGCTTCCATTGTTTGAGGGTGTAGCCCTCGAAGAACATTTTATACCACGCCTCCCCCACCTGACTGAGGACGGCCTCTTCGGAATTGGTGACCGCCTCAAAATCGGTTCGATTTTCCTTAAGCCAAGCTTCCATCTCCTCGGCGGTGGCCTCGCGTCCGATGTATTGCTCAAAGGTGCGGAGATTAATAGGGAAACTCCAGTAGCGGTCGTCACGATACACCTGCACCTTGTAATTACCCGGCATCCACTCCGTGAATTGGGAAAGATAACCCAGAATATCATCGGAGTTCGTCCGGAAGTAATGCGGTCCGTAGGGGTGAATAAGAACACCATGTTCGTCGTAACAGTCGTGGGCATTCCCCCCGATATGATCGCGCTTCTCCACGACCAGGCAGCGCTTGCCGTGCTGCGTGCAAAGCCGCTCGGCAGCCACAAGGCCGGAAAAGCCGGCACCGACGACAAGAAAATCGAAGCTTTTATGCATCAGGCATCAGGCATCAGGTGGCAGGAGGCAGGAGGCAGAGGTTAGGACTTTAAAGTCCACTTGCTTGGATTTTTAAGCATCGCACCGAGCAAGCGTCCGACTTCGTTGTTCATCTCAATTAAATCGTTGTGCTGCTCATCTGAGATAAAGCCACAATCAAATGCGAAATCGAGAGACGTTTCAGTTTCGCCGCACTCCCCATCGCAATCGGTTATTTTGCTTACGAAATGTGCTTTGTAGCGGCGCTTCGCCCACGCCTCGCGCAAATTCATGGGAACAGAGCGAGAGGACCGGCGTATTTGGGAAATCAACGCATACTTTTCTTCCGAAGGAAAGGTTTTTGACAGTTCGTATACTGCCATCGCCAACTGGTAGGACAACTGGTAAGCTTTCAATTCTTTAGCATTTTGCACGCTCATAATTCTTATCACCTGCTACCTGTCACCTGGCTTCAGCTCTCCGCTCCCTGCTCCAGCGCTTCGCGCTGGATCGGACTGGTGCCAACGTGACTGACGACGATGCCGGCGGCTTTATTTGCGAGAGCAGCGGCGTCCTTTAATTTCAGGCCGGAGGCTAATGCCGCAGTCAAAGTCGCCACCACGGTATCGCCAGCGCCCGAGACATCAAAGACTTCCTTTGCCTCGGTAGGCAGACGGCCGAGCACTTTGTCTTTGTGACAGAGAAGCATCCCCTCGGCTCCAAGCGTGACGACCAGATTTTCGGGTGCGAAACGCTGATAGATAGCGGAACAGACCTGCTGATCATCGAAAGGCGCATGTGGATCGTATGCCATACCCGCGAGCTGGAGGGCCTCGGTGCGATTGGGAGTCATCAAGTCCATACCATTCAGGTCGAGGTGACGCTTGGGCTTGGGATCAAGGACGAGAAGCGGGAATGAAGGCTGAGACTTGAGACCTGAGACTTGAAAACTACCTCCGGCCCTCTGCTCCAAGCCTTCCGCTCCAAGCTCCCCGCTCCGCGTTCCCTGCGCCCGGCTATCCCTCAAAAGGTGAATCAGTTTTTGGTCGATGGTGCCTTTTGCGTAGTCGGATAGAATGATGGCGTGGTAGCCACTGAGCAGCCTTCCGACGGTCTCGGAATTTAAATCGTTACTCAGGCAATAGGCCTCGGCACTCAGTTCGCGGTCGATCCGACACATTTGCTGTCGCTGCACCACAACCCGTGTCTTGACGATGGTCGATGACTTTTTACGACAACCAATGGGTGAAAGCTCTATCCCCCGCTCCGAGAGCAGAGCACCCAGGCGGTTGCCACCGTCATCCGGCCCATAACGACCGAGCAAAGAAGTCCGGACACCAAGGCCAGACAAGTTGCAAGCCACATTGGCCGCGCCTCCCGGCACGTAGCTGTCTCTCTCAACGCCGACCACGGGCACCGGTGCCTCCGGAGAGATTCGAGTCGCATCACCCCAAATATAGTGGTCGAGCATGATGTCGCCGATGACCAGGACGCGAAGAGATGAAAAATCGGGAAGCATAGCTTGGAAACCTGAAACTTGAGAACTGAAACCTGAGGTGAAAAACCGGAGGCTTGAAACTTGATGGCTAAAATTTGAGGCCTGAGGAGCGAGTTACTTAGAGTTACTTATGCGTTTCTTTGTATTGACTGACATAGTCACAAATATGCTGATGAGCTCATTGGCTTCATCCCAAATTGGCTGCGTGAGTTTATTAGAAATCCCACAATTCTCATTGAGAAGTTCCAGCCAGTATTGCGTCTCATCAGCTTCTTGTACGCAGATTTCGACCTTGGAAATAAAATCAGCATCGCTTCGGGCACGGCTTGCTTCTCGATAATTCGCACCGACAGAAGTTCCTGCCCGAACCATTTGCTTTGATAATATCTTAACCTCATCCCTCCGACGATCCAAATTGCAAAAGAACCGCACAACATCTCCTGCAAACCTCTTGGTTCGCTTTCGCAAAGCACGCTTTCTTTCCTCGTTGTTCATCTTGTTAAATACACGCTTCAGGTCTCAAGTTTCATCCCTCAGGTCTCGAAACTCTACCACTCTTCTTGTTCGACGCGTTCGAGCCAGGCATGGAGAACGAATGTATGCATTTCCTGGATGCGGGCGGTGTTCTCGCTGGGGACGATAATGGAATGATCGGCCACCTCCTTGATCGTGCCCCCGTCCTTTCCGGAAAGGAGAATCGTGGTCGCTCCCCTGCCCTTCGCCGACTGAAAGGCCCTGAGTATATTCTCGGAATTTCCGCTGGTAGAAAAACCGACGAGGATGTCCCCTTCTTTGCAGAGAGCTTCAACCTGACGGGAAAAGATTGCATCGAATCCATAATCATTGCCAATGCAGGTCAGCACAGAGGAATCGGTGTTTAGAGAAATGGCGGGCAAGGGCCGACGATCACCTCGATAGCGACCCACGAGTTCCTCGCAGAGATGCATCGAATCCGTCGCGCTGCCACCATTGCCGCAGGCGAAAATGGTCTGACCTGCTTTCAAACGTTCGAAGAGAAGCTGCCCCGTCAATTCAACCTGACTTAGCTGACTGGCAAAACGCTGCAGACAAATACAGAGTTCTTTATAATCGCTGTGGATGGTGCGCATGTAATACCGGAGAGCGAGAGGTATCCAATTCAGCTGATTGAGCGGCGTTAGGCCTTGTAATACTTATCCGGCCGTTTTGTCACACAGCTACGGGTATCGACGAGCGGTGCTTTGAAGTCGGTAAAGTCGAAGTCCTTATACTCGTCGTGATGCGTCGCGACGAGGATGCAGTCGTAATCATCGGTAATCTCGACCGACTTGCGCCCAGCATATTGCGGATGCTCGCGAGTCACCTTGATCACCGGCACATAGGGATCATTATAGTCCACGGTGGCCCCCTTGGCCTCAAGTTTCTTCATGAGCACGTAACTGGGGGACTCGCGGTCGTCGTCGACATTTGGCTTGTAGGCCATACCCAGTATGAGAATGCGGGAACACTTGATCGACTTGGCATCGTCGTTGAGGGCATCGGCCACGCGACTGACCACGTAATCCGGCATGGCGGTGTTGATCTCGCCGGCTAGCTCGATGAAGCGGGTGTGTTGCTCGTATTCGCGGGCCTTCCAGGTGAGGTAGAAGGGGTCGATCGGGATGCAGTGCCCCCCGAGTCCGGGCCCCGGGTAGAACGGCATGAAACCGAAGGGCTTGGTAGCGGCGGCATCAATGACATCGCAGACATCAATATCCATCTTGTGGAAAACCACTTTCAATTCATTAACGAGGGCGATATTTACGGAACGGAAAATGTTTTCGGTCAACTTGGTGGCCTCGGCCACCCGACAGGAGCTAACCGGGTGGACCGAGTCCAGAGCCAGCGAATAAAGCTCCACACAACGCTTGAGGCACTTTTCGGTATAACCTCCCATCACCTTGGGGATGGTCTTGACCGAGTGATCCTTGCGACCCGGATCTTCCCGCTCCGGCGAGAAAGCCAGATGGAAGTCGACGCCCGCCCTGAGCCCCGATCCCGCTTCCAGGACTTGACGGAGTTCAGTATCCGTCGTTCCCGGGTAGGTCGTACTTTCGAGCACGATCAACTTTTTCTGGCTACTGTCCTCTGGCTTCTGACTTCCGATAAATGGCGCAATCGCTTCACCTGATTTGAGCACGTAGGAAATATCCGGCTCGCGGTATTGATTGAGCGGCGTGGGTACGCAGATGAGCACCGCTTCAACCTCGGCGACCCGGGAGAAGTTGGTGGAGGCCTCGAGCATCCCTGACTCGCGCGCCGCAGCGATCTGGGCCATTTCGATGTGCTTAATGTAGGAGCGTCCCGCGTTGATGGCGTCGACCTTCTCCGGGTCAACATCCAGACCGAGGACGGAGACGTCGGACTCCGCAAAGCGAAGCCCGAGGGGAAGGCCGACATAGCCGAGGCCGATGATTGCTATTTTCATAGGATGTTTGTGGGGCGTTAAGTGGTTAGGTAGTGCTTCGTGCTTGGTTCTTCGTTTCCCGCGGGTCTACTAAAGCGACAACGCATTTTCTTAAGCCATATATGCTTAGATAAATGCCTTACTTCCAGACCACCAGTCGTAGAACTCCGATACTCCATCTCTAAAGCGAGTACTGGGCGCATAGTCGAATAGCTGTCTGGCTTTAGTGACGTCCGCCCAGGTTTGAGGGACGTCACCGGGTTGCTCCGGCCTGCGATCGATGACGGCCTTTTTCCCGACGACGTCCTCGATGGTTTCGATGAGTTGGGAAAGCGTCACGGTCCGATCATTCCCCAGATTGACGATTTCATAGCCTGTTTTGTCGTAATGAAGGGCCCCGAGGATCCCATCGACAGCATCGGCAACAAAGGTGTAGTCACGCCGCGTGGAGCCGTCGCCAAAGACAGGGATGGGCTCTCCCGCATCGATCAAGCGTATGAATTTATTAATGGCGAGGTCCGGACGCTGGCGGGGGCCAAAAACCGTGAAAAAGCGAAGCCCGAGAAAACGAATACCGTAGAGGTGATTGTAGACGTGCCCGAGCAACTCGCAGCTAACCTTTGTGCTGGCGTACGGGCTGATCGGCTGGAGCACGTAGTCGTCTTCGCGCCAGGGCACGTTGGGATTAACCCCATAAACGGAGGAGGAGGAGGCAAAAACAAACTGCTTAATCCCCTCTTCTTTTGCGAATTCGAGCAGGTTCTGGGTGGCGATCACATTGGCGCGCTGGTAGCCGGCCGGATCCTGGATCGAGGGCCGGACGCCGGCTTTCGCAGCGAGGTGGATAATCGCGTCGAACGTTTCGTTTGAAGAAGCTGGAGGCCGGAGGCCGGAAGCCAGAGATTGCTGCGGCTTGTCTGGAGACTGCGCCCTACCTGCTTTCAGTCCCTCGGAACTGTCTTCTGTCTCCTGTCCTCCGGCATCTGGCTTCTGATCACCTAGTCCGTCGGCGATGAACTTGATCTTTGTGCAGGTTTCAGGCTCGGCAAGATCGGCCTCGACGAGTTCAAAATTCGGATTCTCCAGATGGGAGGCGATATTCTGATTCTTGAGCGCACGGCTGTAGAATGGATCGAAATTATCAACCCCAACAACCGTATGCCCGTCGGCAAGGAGGCGTTCCAAGGTATGCGAGCCGATAAATCCGGCACAGCCTGTCAGTAATATTTTCATGGAAAATCAGAGATTTTTGGTGAGTCGTTTAGTCGTTGAGTGGTGAGTGCTTTTCCGCCTTCGCTCTTCGAGACTTCCGCCTTCGGGACTACGGCGTGACAGGACGGCGTGACCTGTCCGCCTTTTCTCTTCACAGTAAGTCAGCGCCTAAGTTTTGGTTTTAAGGCTTATGCGTTAATTCTTCAGTGCATCGACCCCGCGATCAACCAACGAGGCTACCGTCAATGACACTTTGCAAAAATTAGCGTGTCATCAGCGGTCATTAGCGGTTCCGCGGAGCGGACTTTTTATAGACGTCCTACGAGCGACTGATTACCACTCATGAGGGAAGCGTGTTCTTTGATAAGCGGTTTCGCCTGTTTTCGTGATTTTCGTAGTCAAAAAGAAGAGATAAGCCGGGATGACGGGGTACGAGGCACGCGCTCTGAAGAAGCCTACAACAGAAGCGCGTCCGGTTACTGATTATCGATTATCGCCCAGGCGTTCCAACTTGTAGTCCCCGCTCAGAATATTCTCCCACCACTCCGAGTTCTGTAAATACCATTGGACGGTCTTCCGGAAGCCGGACTCGAAGTCCTCCTTCGGCTCCCAGCCGAGTTCGTCACGGATCTTGCGGGCGTCGATAGCGTAGCGCATGTCGTGGCCGGGTCTGTCAGTTACGAAAGTGATCAAATCCTGCAAGGATTTGGGAGTTGGGTGGTTGAGTCGTTGAGTCGTATGTGGTCCAGCAGAGTCACCACTGACCACTGAACGACTCAACTCGTCACCAACAATCTCACATATCTTCTTCACCAGGCTGAGATTGTTCTGCTCATTGTTCCCACCAATATTGTAGGTCTCCCCCACCCGGCCCTGGGTGAGGACAGTGTAGAGGGCTTCGGCGTGGTCTTCAACGTAGAGCCAGTCGCGGATGCTCTCGCCCTTCCCGTAAACGGGAATCGTTTCCCCTCGGAGGCATTTGAGGATGACCACCGGGATGAGTTTTTCCGGAAACTGGTAGGGGCCGTAGTTGTTGGAGCAATTGGTGACCAGGACCGGGAGGCCGTAAGTGTCACCCCAGGCGCGGGCGAGATGATCAGACGCGGCCTTGGACGCGGAATAGGGCGAATGCGGGTCGTAGGGGGTGGTTTCGGAAAAGCCGGGGGCGTCAGGTGCGAGGGAGCCGTAGACTTCGTCGGTGGAAACATGAAGGAATCTGAAAGATTCCTTGGTGGGAAGGTTTGAAGGTGGGAAGGTGGAAGGTTTGTCCCCTGCTTCACCTTCGCACTTTTCCACTTTTACACCTTCACACCCACCTGCTTCCGGCAAGCTGCGCCAATAGGCCAGCGCCGCCTGCAGCAGGTGATAGGTTCCCACGATATTGGTCTGGATAAACTCGCCGGGGCCGTCGATGGAGCGGTCCACGTGGCTCTCGGCCGCGAGGTGCATGACGGCGTCAGGTTGGTGGAGATCAAAAATTTGCTTCAGCGATTTTTGATCTCCGTGGGAAGGTGGGAAGGTGGGAAGGTGGGAAGGTCGTTCGGTCGGTGTCTCGATCGGCGCGGCGAGGTCGCAGTATTCAAAATGATAGTTCGGATGGTCCGCGAGATCGGCGAGAGACGCGGCGTTGCCGGCGTAGGTGAGTTTGTCGACATTGATGACCTGACAGTCCTTCTGCTCGATAAGCAAACGAACGAGATTGGAGCCGATGAAGCCGCAGCCGCCTGTGATTAAAATTTTCATGGAAAATTTTGGTGGGTGGTTGAGTTGTTGAGTTGTGGGTGGTTCGGAGTTTCAGGGTTTCGGAGTTTCCGTATTTCGGTAGCTGTCCTCTATCCTCTGGCTTCTGACCTCTGTCCTCTGGCTTCTGGCTTCTCTCCGATTCCGATTGCGATCCCGATACCGATACCGATTGCGGGACTTAAAACCTAAAACTTGGCCTCCGCTAATCGTCCGGGGTGATGTTCAGGATGACCTCGCCGGCCGGGCTGCCTTTGCGGTAGGTCTTGGCGGCGGATCTTCGTTTTTCTCTGCTTTTGGGACCGGGGGGCAGATCGGACTGGCGGATCCTTTCCGTGAGCTTAAGCGGGACCGTCAGCTGGCCGGCGGTGAGGGTTTCGCTGTCGAGGTCGAGGGCGCCCTCGGCGATAAAGTCGGGGGCGTCTTCGTCGAGATGATCCGCGACGGCCTCGCCAAAGCTGTCGACCAGTTCCCCGGCAGGCCCGAAGGGCACGCGGCGGGCGAGTTCGCTGCCGAGGTCCTCGATTCCGGCAGCGAGGAGGGTCCGCAGCATGGCGGCAAGTTCCGGCCGCCGGAGCGGGCGGGTGACCGCAACCCGGAGCCCGAAGGGCCCGTCGACCCGTTCCTTCAAAAGCGCCCGGTCGACAAAAGCGGCGCGCCCCAAGGAGCGCTTTCCCTTGGTCAGACGAACCGGCTTCAAGGCCGCGCGACTGGCGATCGCCCGCCGCGGCAAAACCAATTCCGCCAGGACCAGGCATTCGCCGGTTCCGTCGATCGGCTTTTCTAGGAAGATTTTTTCGAGCTCTAACAGCATTTCACAAATAATTTAAGACCAGCGGAGCTGGGGACCGCTCATTTTCGCTTATTAACGCTTATTTTTTGTGGATATACTCATTAAGAATATAGCGTTTCCATACGAGAGAGGGTGGCCCGAAATTAACCAAGTACCCGACGGGCTTTTTGGTGATACGCATATAGTTAAGTAATTGTTTCTCGTGTTCCTCGGTAATAGATTTCACAGACTTGAGTTCGACAACGATTTCGTCGTTAACGTGTAAATCTGGAATATATCTTTTGTTTAAAAGGTGTCCTTTATAATAAACTCTGAGTTCAGCCTTAGAATCAAAGGGGATTCCTTGAAATCCCAGTTCCAGCTCCAGGCTCTCCTGATAGATCTCTTCACTTAGTCCACCCCCCAGTTCCTTGTGCACCTCATACGCGGCACCGACTAACTGATAACCTTCTTCACTCAAATATTGATCACGCATGGGCTGATAGCTACTAAAGCAAACGCTGTATAGTAAAGACAATACAAAGCCTTGCTTCCTTTAATGATAATAAGCGCAAATGAGCGAAAATGAGCGGTCACCGACGCAGTCGGCTACCACATCTATTTAATATTTTTTTGGTCAACACCGCTCTGACCCAAACTAGAACTCGAACTAGGAACTAGAACTAATAACTAAGAACCGAATCCAAGCACGCTACCGCCATTGGTCGCACGGTTGTTTCCGAAACCAATCTTTGGTGATTTGTAAATGACTGATGCGTAATAGCTAATGGCAAGGCCAATGGCTATAGGACTCTGGTTAGACGATATTCGCGGGGGAATCTTCGCCTTTGGAAAGTAATGCCCGGCCCCCGCCAAGCACGGCGAGGACGATGGGCAAAAGTTTTTCGGCGCGGCGGCGCCAGGTGCGGAGGGTGTTGAGCCGCTGGCTGGCGTGTTGGCGGCGGGCGGCGTCGGGTTCGTCGGCGAGCTCGGTTTCGATGGCGTCGAGGCGCTCGACACTGGACTCGAGATGGGGGGTAAACTGGTCGGCGATGAAGCCGCGGACCAGCCGCTCCATGGACAGCTCGGGGACGTAATGGTCTTTGCGCGAACCGGGGGCATACTGCAGCTTGACCGCGCCCAACTGCCGCAGGGTCTTGAGCCCCCCGGACACCGACCCCCGGGAAATGCCAAGACGCGCCTCGATCTCGTCAAAGGTCAGGGGATCCGGGCTGCAATAAAGCAGACCGTAAATCTCGCCAATCGAACGCGGCAGGCCGATCAAGGTCGCGGCGCGGACGAAGCTATCAATCATCGCAACTTCCCAGGAAGCCAGCTGTTGCGGTTGGTTTGGCGCGGTCATTTCGGTGAAGGAAAGGCCTTATTTTCGTTTTGTTCAAGCTTTTTTGAACAGAATGATAAGTGTTCAGAGGCCGGAAGCCAGAGGCCGGAAGCCAGAAGACCGGAACAGTCAGCAATCAGGAATCAAAAAACAGGAATTCAACCCACATCACTCAACCTTTCTTTTAGCGCTCTCCGAGCGACCGCTAATGACCGCTAATGACACGCTTATGGAAAAACCTGTCCACTATAAGTGGTGATGAGCGGTGATCAGCGGTTCCGCGGAGCGGACAGAAAGCCAGAAGGTTTCATTCCCGGTTTCAAGTGTTCTGTGGTCGGCATCGGAGGAAATTACTTATCGGGAATCAGGAATTTAACCCACATCACTCAATCTTTCTTCTCAACGCTCTCCGAGCGACCGCTAATTACCGCTAATGACACGCTTATGGAAAAACCTGTCCACTATAAGTGGTGATGAGCGGTGATCAGCGGTTCCGCGGAGCGGACAAGAAGCCGGAAGCTTTTATTCCGGTTTCAAGTGTTCTGTGGTCGGCATCGGAGGAAATTACTTATCGGGAATCAGGAATTCAACCCACATCACTCAACCTTTCTTTCAAACGCTCTCCGAGCGACCGCTTATTACCGCTAATGGCACGCTTATGAAAAAACCCTCCCCTATAAGTGGTGATGCACGTCAAGCCGTAGCCTCGGCGAAGGTTGAAGCGGTTCCGCGGAGCGGACAGGAAGCCGGAAGCTTTCATTCCAGTTTTAACCCCTCAGCCTTCAGTGTTCCGTAATCGGGATCGGGATTCTTGACTTCCGACCTCCGGCATCTGGCCCTCTGTCTTCTGGCCTCTGTCCTCTGACTTCTGTCCGATCCCGATTTGGAATTCCGATTGTCAATACCCCCAACGCAGAACCAGGAACCAGGAACTTAACCCTTAAAACTTAACGCTGACAACCCGACCTCTGGAAATGAAAGCGACAGGAGTGTCGCTTCTACTCGGGCACCGCAATTTTCAATCCGAATGCGAGGCAAAGTGCTTCTAATTCTCTCCATTGCTCCGTGGCAACTTTATGCAAAAGATCGAGTTCCAAGTCTTGGTATTGGTGGATGAGGATATTGCGAAAACCGCACATACCTATCATGCGCTCAGATAGCTTGCGGTCGATCTCCCCAGAATCGGCCAGCAGGCGAAAGGCATCGGCCTGGCTTTGTGGCATGCCCAAATGTTTGGAAGCGACCACATGCATGGCAAGGTCGATGGCTGCCTGGCAGGCGCGCTCTACGTTTAAAGTCAGCGCGTCGATGTGCATTTGGTCCGCCAAAGCCGGATCCGCGCGATAGATCTCTAAAACGCGGCGCAGGGAGCGCTCGATGACCGCCCCCTTATTGAACATGACATCGTCAGGCACAGTAGGCCTCCTCGACGACTTTTCGATCCTGTTTCAAATCCAAATAAAGCGATTGCAAACGGCTCGCAAATGCCATGGCGGCCGACTCGTCCGTGGTGTAGATGAGTTGACCTGTCTGGAAGGCCTGCACGGCGTAAACCAGATTACGGGAACTGAGCCAGCCGAGGTCCGCCTTCCGTCCCAAAATATCCTCTAAGTCGCAAACCAACTCTCCAAACGCGGAGAGGTCCAATTCCGCACCAGGCTTGTTGTAGAGGGCAAAATCAACATCGCTGTCCTCCCGCAGGCGATCACTTACGGCGGAACCGAAGATCCAAACCGCGACAAGGCCGGACTCACGGGAAAACCGCTCAACGCATCTATCTAACAGGATCGGGTCCAACATGATCTACATTTTTGGAATCACGCTTGAAGAGGCAAGAGTGAAAGCCTGTGCAGAATGTCCCAGCTCCGTTTGAAAATGGTCGATGTTATGAATTTGGCCCGCTAAGTTTTGCCAAGGAACCGCTAAGGATCTTTCTCCTCTTCGCGCTCCTTCGCGGGCAGCCCCACCCCGCACGTACCTAAATAGGAAACTCAATAAGCGTCCATCAGCACCCATCAGCGGTCGCCAGCTAGGCTGGCCCCAAAGGAAATTGTTTTGCCTCTCATTATTATGCCTTCTCTTTTTCGGAATGAGAGGGATCGCGGTAGGCATCGGTCCCCGTTCTCACGAACAGGGCTACGTGGCTTCGCTGGTGAAAGCGGGGTGGCCGGTATCGAATGAATGCTCATTTCAGACTGCAACCGGCACAAAAATGTACCGGCTCCGGCCTCTGACCTCTGTCTTTTTCGGTATGAGGCCGCATCTCAATGGGCATCGACCCCGCTGTTACCAGCGAGGCTACGGGGCAAATTCAAGATTTGCAGTTTTCCAGTGGCCTGGTTTGCCGGTTGTCAGTGGTTGAGTGGGGCTGGTTTGGTTTGTGGTTGAGTGGGGCTAGTTTGGTGTGTGGTTGAGTGGTTGAGTCGTGAGTGGGGCTGGATTGGTGTGTCGTTCCGCCTTCGCCCTTCCGGGTCTACGGCGTGACTTGTGAGTGGGGCTGGTTTGGTGTGTGGGGCTGGTTTGGTGTGTGGTTGATTGGTTCTACGTTCCTCGTTAGGCCGAAACCGAATTACCGAACATCCCCATATCCAGCGAAGCGAATATCCCATATCCCTGATCCCCCATCCTTCCCCAACAATAAACGTCCATCAGCGCACATAAGCGGTCGCCAGCTAGGCTGGCCCCCAAAAAATCATTTTGCCAAATCATGAACTTATCGAACTCTGCCTGATATCGCTTTCCTTGAAGACCAACCGAAAACGTGAACCGTAAACCGAACATTCCCCGACGGGAAAAACTCGTCGCTCTTGTTGGGGCGCTGACGCTGGCCTACACCGCCTGGGGCTACGGTGGGGTCATTGCCTGGTCGCTTCATCTCATGCTGGCCGGCGGCTTGTTGACTTTGGCGCTCGCGCTTGTTCCGCTGCCCGGGGTCCGTGGGGCCGGGTCAGGATTCTCTCGAACCACGTTTCCCATATCCCGCTTCGCCAGCCTTTTCTTTGCCGCCGCCTTCCTACTTTACCTCGCGATTGCCGCGCTGAATCCGGCTTGGCAGATCGCATCCGATGCGCGGGGCTGGTGGCTGGAGTCGGTGCCCCCCGCGCTGGCAAGCTGGCTCCCAACCTCGGTGGCCGCCCCTTACGAGCCGATGAACGCCTGGCGCATCTTCAACATGCACCTTGCGGCTTTCAGTCTCGCGTTCGGGCTCGACTACGGTCTCGCGTCCCGGCGCAGTGCGCAGTTTGTGCTCTGGTTCTTCCTGTTCAACCTTTCCGGCATGGCCGCCGTGGCCATCGCCCAACAATACACCGGTTCCGATGCCGTACTCTGGACGCTGAAGTCCGAGAATCCGAACTTCTGGGGCAGCTTCTTCTATCGCAACCAGGGGGCCGCCTACCTCAACTGGGGCATCGTGCTGGCCGGGGTGCTTTACTTCCATCACGCCCGCCGCGCCCGCGAGGCCTTTCGCAGCGGGGGGCCGCACTTCATGAGCTTTTGCCTGATCGGTCTGATCGCCGTGTCGGTGGGCCTGGCGCTCTCCCGCGGGGGCATCCTCTTCGCCGGCATACTGGTCGGCCTGTTCCTCATCCTGGTATTGGCCGATTATCTGTACCATACCCTGGGCCAATTGTCCCGTCATACCGTGTGGCTCACCGCGACACTCACGCTCACCCTCACTCTTTTACTTTCTGTTGGGCTATATCAGGCCAACAGAGCTATCGACTGGCAGGCGATGGAGACCCGCTTTGGTGATATCGAGGCGACGATTGAGGAGGCCGACCGCGACGCCCGCGTGCTCAGCTCAAAGCTCACCTGGCGGATGGCCCAGGATCAACTCTGGACCGGATGGGGGGCCGGGAGTTTCCGCTACGCTTTCCCCATCTACCAACAGGAGGTGCCCGAGCTTTTTTATGCGCGCAAGCACCACAAGCGCGGCTGGGAGGGGCGCAGGTTCTACCGCTACGCCCACAACGATGTGCTTCAGTTCCTTACCGAGTACGGTGTCATCGGTTCAGGCCTGCTGTTGCTGGCCATCGTCAGCTTCCTCCTCCCCGCCTGGAAAGCCATGCTCCAGTACCCGCTGCTGACCCTCTTCTTTCTGGCCGGCTGTCTCGCCGCCGCAGGGCACGCCTTTCTCGATTTTATCTTCCACAGCCCGTCCTACTGGGTCGCCCTCGTCGCAGGTATCGCCCTGGTCAGCCGTTTGCTGCAACTGGAAGCGAGGCGCTCTTGGGGGTAGTTGGGTTGGTTCCAGGTTCCGCGTTCCTCGTTCTTGGTTTCTGGTACCTCGTTCCTGGTTGCTCGTTTGGGCCTGCGCGGAGCCGGTACACTCCTGTGCCGGGCGGATGACGAATGACCGATTGTTAATTTCTAATTTTAAACAAATCGTAATTCCAATCGGCATCGGAAATCAGCAATCGAAAATCGGAAATCCTATATCCCATATCCCATATCCCATATCCAGCGAAGCGAATATCCCACCGCATAAAAGGCTTCGCCCACGCGGTTCAATCCTGCATCCGATATCCTGATCCCTCATCTTTCCCCAAGAGTAAGCGATCATCAGCGCACATCAGCGGTCGCCAGCTCGGCTGGCCCCAAAGGAAATTGTTTTGCCTCTCATTATTATGCCTTCTCTTTTTGGGAATGAGAGGGATCGCGGTAGGCATCGGTCCCCGTTCTCACGAACAGGGCTACGTGGCTTCGCTGGTGAAAGCGGGGTGGCCGGTATCGAATAAATGCTCATTTCAGACTGCAACCGGCACAAAAATGTACCGGCTCCGGCCTCTGACCTCTCTCTTTTTCGGGATGAGGCCGCATCTCAATGGGCATCGACCCCGCTGTTACCAGCGAGGCTACGGGGCAAATTCAAGATTTGCAGTTTTCCAGTGACCTGGTTTGCCGGTTGTCAGTGGTTGAGTGGGGCTGGTTTGGTTTGTGGTTGAGTAGTTCCACGTTCCTCGTTAGGCCGAAACCGAATTACCGAACATCCCCATATCCAGCGAAGCGAATATCCCATATCCCCCATCCTTCCCCAACAATAAGCGGCCATCAGCGCACATAAGCGGTCGCCAGCTAAGCTGGCCCAAAAGGAAATTGTTTTGCCTCTCATTATTATGCCTTCTCTTTTTGGGAATGAGAGGGATCGCGGTAGGCATCGGTCCCCGTTCTCACGAACGACCGTGTCCGGCGAAGCTATCGGAGCGAAGACGGAGGCCACGGGTAGCTTGTTTTGGCCGAGAGATAGCCAAGAACGAAGAACGCGGCACAAAGAACCAATAAACTCTTGGCTCCCTGCCAGAGCTCTTCGCGCTTAGTATGTCGGCCGGTAGAGACTTCTCGACTTCTGGGCGCGGTAGCTTTCCGGCTCTTTGGCCTCGGCGTCGAAGGTCAGCTCGACCTCGTTGGTCAGGCGCCATTGGGTGGCGGCGCGATTCCAGGCTTCGGCGGCGATATCGGAGATGATGTAGAATTGCCTCTCGGAGAAATAGGCCTTCTCGGCGTAGAGAGTTAATTCGACGTCGGCGGCGATTTCGTGACTCTCCTCCCACAACTTGTCCGGCTCGTCGTGCGGGGTCTTGGGCAGGTAGAAGGAACGCTCGGCGGTATCGATCCGGAGCTCGGCCCGGCAGAACCCGATCTTTTTCAGGACGAAACGAAAATCGGACCAGAGGTGCTCCCCACTGTCGGCCCGCTTGGCCTCCAGAGCCAGCCAATCGCGGAGTTGGATGGCGTTCTTGGTGTCCTGACGGGCATCGACGGACTCGCTCAACATCCGGCTGAAATTTTGCGGCGACATCTTCTGCCCGCGAATGGCGAAAAGAAAGAGGACGAAGAGAAAACCGAGGAAAATCGGCAGGTAGCGCCCCTGGGCGGTGAAGGCCAGCAAACCAGCCACCAGGGCCAGCAGGGAGACGGCATAGAGCACCAGCACCGTGTGCTGGCGGGAGAGGCCACTGGCCACCAGGCGGTGGTGGATATGCCCGCGATCGGGACGGAAGAGCGGCAAGCCCTTGATCCCGCGGCGTAGGATGGCGAAAGCCACGTCGCAGATAGGCAGGGCCAGAGCCAGGACCGGAGCGATCAGGGCGGCCAGGACGGTCCCCTTCTCCGAGTTGATCAGCGAAATCGAGGCGATGACATAGCCGATCAAATAGGCACCGGAATCGCCCATATAGACTTTGGCCGGGGGAAAGTTGTGAAAGAGGAAGCCGAGGATGGCGCCGCACATGCCCAGGGAAAGAATCAGGGAAAAGGCCACCCCACCCTGATAGGCCAGGTAGGCCAGCAGGCTCATGAGCATGAGACCGACCCCGCCCGCTAGGCCGTCCAGGCCATCGATGAGGTTGATCAGATTCATCAAGGCCACGACCCAGCCAACCGTGATGAAGATACTAAAAATGCCCAAACTAATATTCATACTAGTAAAGGGCACTGCAAAAGTCTTGACCTCCAACCCGGCGTGGTGGGCGAACAACGCGATGATGATCTGCGCCAGCAGCTTCACCCGGGCCCCGAGAGGGCGCATGTCGTCGATAAAGCCCAACAAGAATGCCGCCACAGCTCCGGCAAAGACGCTGTAGTGGATGAGCGACTGATTGTCCCGCTCATCCAGAAAAAAGAAACAGAGCAGGTAGGTCGCGGCGAAACCGACGACAATCCCCAGACCGCCCACCCGGGGAATCACGCCGCTGTGGGTATGATGGTGCTGGATTTCCTCACTACGGGAGACGCCCAATTCAATCTGCAAGGCAAGATGAATCACCAACCACGAGGCAAAACAACCGAGCAGGAGAAAGAATAGCGCCGTGAAAAACATATCTACTTGGCAATCAAATTAGCACGGCCGATTGTATCTGACGAACTTAAAGATGGCGCAGACTCAGGCTGAAAAGGTCTTCCTTTAAAATGCGAAAGAAACCCCGTGAGCCATCAATAAGCCATTATTCAAGCATACCTGCAATGAGAAGAAACCACGTGGCCGCCCCACTGATTAACAATCCAAGGATGCCAATAATGAGCAGGGCGCGTTCAAAATTCGGAAAAGGAATGGCATTACTGACCCCGAAAAGGCGATTGCACAGGCTGTTGCGGAAAGACCGCTTTTTCTCCTCGGGCATGCTCAGCAGAATAATACCCACGACCCCGGGGAACACGCAGATCGTGATTTTAATAATCAGGATGACAAAAGCTGGATTCAATAATTCCATGGCAAGCAAAACGAGACTCAATGCGGATCGAGCCAGTGTCTGCCAATCTTAAAATGAAGGCAACTGCGGGGTGGTTGCCTTGTTGAGTCGTTGAGTGGGGCTGCTGGTTTGTCGTTGAGTGGTTGAGTTGTGGGTGGGGCTCAATTAGTGAGTCGTTGAGTGGTTGAGTGGTGAGTGGGGCTCAATTAGTGAGTCGTTGAGTGGTTGGTGGGGCTCAATTAGTGAGTTGTTGAGTGGTTAGTGGGGCGAGTTGGTGGGTCGTTGCTTGTTCTGCGCCTTGCATCGACCCCGCTGTTACCAGCGAGGCTACGGGGCTTCCGTCTTCGCTCTTCAAACTACGCCGGACAGGCAAGCACTCAACGACCCACTAAAAGACACCACCCACCACTCAACCACTCAACCACTCAACGACCCACTAACTAGCCACTAACTAGCCACCACTCAACGACTCAACGACCTACCAACTCGCACTCACCTGTAGCAATGGCACGATACATGTCACGCCGTAGCCTCGTTGAGCGTAGACGGAGTGCCGTCGATTATCGCTCGCATAGTTCTATCGACCTTGCTCTCGCAACTTCGCTTCAGGGACAAACCTTCTTGAAACTGGTACAAGCCCAATTCCATAAGCGATTATGAGCGGCCATCAGCGGTCGCCAGCTAAGCTGGCCCAAGGAATTATTTGGCTGTTTTCATTTTTCGGAATGAGAGGGATCTCGATACGCATCGACCCCGCTGTTACCAGCGAGGCTACGGGGCTTCCGTCTTCGCTTTGCAAGCTACGCCGGACAAGCAAGCACTCAACGACCCACTAAAAGACACCACCCACCACTCAACCACTCACTAACTAGCCACCACTCAACGACACCACCCACCACTCAACCACTCAACCACCCACTAACTAGTCACTAACTAGCCACCACTCAACGACCCACTACCCCCCCCTATTCCAGGCGAGGCAGTCACGGTAGGCCACTTGCGTGCCGCCGAAGATATCGAGGGCGCTGCCGATGGTGAGGTCCACCCGGCCCCGGCTCAATGTCTGCACCTGCTCGAGGTCATCGAGAGAGCGGGCGCCGCCGGCGTAGGTGCAGGGCACTGGACTGTGCTCCCCCAGAAATGCCACCAGATCCGGGTCGATGCCTTCGCATTTGCCTTCGACGTCGGCGGCGTGAATGAGAAATTCGGCGCAGACCTGCGACAATTGCCGGAGCGTTTCCGGATTCAGCCAGAGATCGGTTTCTTTTTGCCAACGGTCCATGGCCACGACCCAGCCGCCGTTTTTCGCGCGGCAACTCAGATCGATCACCAGTTGTCCGGCACCGACTTCGGCCACCAACCGATTCAGGCGGTCCAAAGAAAAATACCCGTCCTTGTCGAAGAGCCAGGATGTAACAATTACGTGACTCGCCCCCAGCTGGAGCCATTGTGTGGCGTTCTCGGGGGTAATCCCACCCCCGATCTGCAAGCCCCCGGGATAGGCGGCAAGGGCCTGGGCCGCGGCTTCCCCGTTCCCGGGTCCCAACTGTATAACGTGGCCGCCCGTGAGTCCGTCCTTTCGGTATAAGTCCGCAAAGAAAGCGGCCGGCTGGTCACTTTCAAAGTTGGTTTGCGGGGCCGAGCCGTCATCCTTGAGTGACGATCCGACGATTTGCTTCACCGCTCCCCGGTGCAGATCAATACATGGCCTAAAACGTGTCATTTATAAGAAAGTGTAAAAAAGCGATAAGGGTCTATACGCCCACCGGCATGCCATGATCAAGCATTTGAAAAAGCTTGAAACGTGGTTTTCTTACCTTAGGTTAAATCATCCAGCCATTTTTCACACCAAGCCATTTTTTTATATGAGAGCCCTTAAAGTTTCATTTCTAAGCCTTGCAGTTTGCCTGATCACTTCGATTTCAGTGCACGCTGCCCAACTCGCCAGCGCCAAGGTGGTCAAGGTCACCGGTGTCGTGAACAAAATCGACAGCGACGGCAGCAAAACACAGCTCGTCGCCGGAGACATCCTGGAAGAAGGTGACAAGGTTAGCGCCCGCGCACTCAGTGAAGCCGATCTGGTTTTCTCCAACGGTTCCGAACTCACGGTGGGCCAAAGCACGGAGATGGAAATTGCCACGCTGAAGCAGCAGTCCTTCTCCGGCAGCCAAAGCTACGAGCAACTGCAGGCCGACCCGAGCCAATCACAGACCCTGCTCCTCCTCAACTACGGTTCGGTCAGCGGGCACGTGAAAAAGCTGCGTCCGGACTCCCGATTCGATATCAAAACCCCGCTGGGTACAGCGGCCATCCGCGGCACGCAGTTCAACGTCCAGGTGACTGTGGACAGCGCCGGCAACATCATCTTTTCCTGCACCAACATTGATGGTGTGATTGACATCATCTCCCGTGCCGGCGGCACCGAAGAGTGGGTCAACAACACCAAGCAAAGCAAGTACGACGCGACGCTGCCGGAAGATGTCACCGAACAAATTCCTCAGGAGCACACGATCGTTATCAGCCTGGGACCTGGTGACCGCGGTTACGAAGAAATTTACAACCTGCTTCAGGTTCCGACCCGTAAGCCCAACGTGGTGACACCAGGCACCATCTTCGGTGAAGAAGATGAACTCGGTATTATCGTGGTGAGCCCGGAAGGCCCCACCAATACGCCTCAGAGTACGCCTCAGTAAGAGGAACTCAGCGCTTTTCTACAAAACCCCGGGCAACCGGGGTTTTTCTTTGTTACTGGGTTCCTCGTTCCTGGTTGCTCGTTTGGGCCTGCGCGGAGCCGGTACACTCCTGTGCCGGGCGGATGACGAATGACCGATTGTTAATTTCTAATTTTAAACAAATCGTAATTCCAATCGGTATCGGAAATCAGCAATCGAAAATCGGAAATCCTATATCCCATATCCTATATCCCATATCCGATACCCCATCTTTCCCCAAGAGTAAGCGTCCATCAGCACCCATCAGCGGTCGCCAGCTAGGCTGGCCCCAAAGGAAATTGTTTTGCCTCTCATTATTATGCCTTCTCTTTTTCGGAATGAGAGGGATCGCGGTAGGCATCGGTCCCCGTTCTCACGAACAGGGCTACGTGGCTTCGCTGGTGAAAGCGGGGTGACCGGTATCGAATGAATGCTCATTTCAGACTGCAACCGGCACAAATTAGTGTGTGGTTGAGTGGTTGAGTGGGGCTGGATTGGTGTGTGGGGCTGGTTTGGTGCGTCGTTGAGTGGTTGCTTGTCCGGCGTAGCTTGCAAAGCGAAGACGGAAGTGGTGAGTGGAGCTGCTGGTTGAGTCGTTGAGTGGTTGAGTGGTGAGTTGTGCTGGATTGGTGTGTGGTTGAGTGGTTGCTTGTCCGGCGTAGCTTGCAAAGCGAAGACGGAAGTGGTGAGTGGAGCTGCTGGTTGAGTCGTTGAGTGGTTGAGTGGTGAGTTGTGCTGGTTTGGTGTGTGGTTGAGTTGTGGTTGGGGCATTGGGTTGGTTCCTCGTTGGGCCGAAACACCGCCTGTCACGCCGTAGATCAAAGAGCGAAGGATGAAAGCACCGACCTGTCACGCCGTCCTGTCCGGCGTAGCTTGAAAGTGAAGAACGCGGAACGAAGCACCAATAAACTCCAACCTCCACCGAGATTCCGACGGGAATTGCATTCTGACCCTTTACAAGAGGCGGTAGGGTACCTTTAATCCACAGTTCTCATTCATTTAAAACGACACAGCAAACTATTATGGCACTCGCAAAAGGCACCAAAGCACCCGCATTTACCTTGAAAACCAAAACCGCCGACGGGCTGGAAGATGTCTCGCTGGAAGATAATCTGGGCAAGCAAAAGACCGTCCTGCTTTTCTTCCCGCTGGCCTTCACCTCCGTCTGCATGGACGAAATGTGCTCCGTCAACCAGAGCTTGGACGACTACAGCAGCCTGAACGCCAAGGTTTACGGCATCTCGGTCGACAGCCCCTTCACCCAGGAGAAGATGGCGGAAGTCGACAAGCTCCAGTTTCCCCTCTTGAGCGACTTCAACAAGGAAGTGGCCAAGGCCTATGACGTGCTCTTCGAAGACCTTCTCGGCTTCAAGGGTGTGGCCAAGCGCTCCGCCTTCGTCATCGACGAAGACGGCACCATCATTTACTCTGAATCCTCCGACGACCCGAAACAACTGCCCGACTTTGAGGCGATTAAAGCTGCTTTGGCGTAACCAAAGCAGCTTTAGTGGGTGGTTGAGTGGAGGTTGGTTTGTCGTTGAGTCGTTGAGTGGTGAGTTGTACCCCACGCAGGGAAGTCTTCGCGGGGAAGCAACCTAAAAGCACCACCTACGACTCAACAACCCACAAAACCGCCCGACTCACGACCCAACAACCCTTTAAACAGCGCCACCTACAACTCAACCACCCACCAACCTTCCCATGAACGATCCATTCAACGTCCTTAAAGAACTCAACGGCAAACAATACTACAGCCTTCCGGCGCTGGAGAGCGAAGCCGGCCTGAGCGGGATCTCCCGCCTCCCGGTCAGCATTCGTATCGTGCTGGAGTCGGTGCTGCGCAACTGCGACGGCAAGCGTATCGTGAAAGAGGATGTGGAAGCGCTGGCCAAGTGGAGCGCGACGGAGCCGAGCAACAAGGAGATTCCATTCGTGGTTTCGCGCGTGGTGCTGCAGGACTTCACCGGGGTGCCGCTATTGGTGGACCTCGCCGCCATGCGCGATGCGGTCAAAGCGATCGGATCCGACCCGGCCAAGATCGAGCCGCTGGTGCCGGTGGACCTGGTGGTCGACCACTCGGTACAGGTGGACCGCTCCGGTTCAGCCAACGCCTTCCTGGAGAATTTGAAGATCGAGTTCTCGCGCAACAAGGAGCGTTACCAGTTCCTCAAGTGGGGGCAGCAGGCCTTCGATACTTTCAGCGTGGTGCCGCCGGCCATCGGGATCGTCCACCAGGTCAATCTGGAATATCTCGCCCGCGTGGTCTTCGACAACGACGGCCTGCTCTACCCGGACACGCTTGTGGGCACGGACTCCCACACCACCATGATCAACGGTCTCGGCATTGTAGGCTGGGGCGTGGGCGGTATCGAAGCGGAATCCGGCATGCTGGGTCAGCCGGTCTACTTCAAGACACCGGAAGTGATCGGCGTCCACCTGCACGGCGACCTGCCGGAAGGCGCCACCGCAACCGACCTCACGCTGCAAATCACCCAGATGCTCCGCGCCGAAGGCGTGGTGGGCAAGTTTGTCGAATTTTACGGCGAAGGCGCGGCCAAGCTCAGCCTGGCCGACCGCGCCACCGTGGCCAACATGGCTCCGGAATACGGAGCCACCATGGGCTTCTTCCCGGTCGACGAAAAGTCGCTCGACTACCTGCGCCTGACCGGCCGCAGCGAAGAAGACATCGCCCGGGTCAAGGATTACTACACCGCCCAAAACATGTTCGGTATTCCCAAGAAGGGCGAAGTCGACTACAGCGTGGACCTCGATCTCGACATCAGCACGGTGGTGCCCTGCGTCTCCGGGCCGAAGCGTCCGCAGGACCGCATTGAAGTGCCCAGCCTGAAGGAACGATTCAACCAGCTCATGGACATGCCGGTGGCCGAAGGCGGCTTCGGCATCGCCAAGGACGAGCAGTCCAAAAAAGTGCGCGTGAAAGCTCCGGTAGCTGCCGGGGGACGCGACGAACCGACCGGCGGCGTGGCCGATCTGGCCGGTGAAGAAGGTGCGGCCATGGACGAGGCCGAAATGGTGGCCAACCGCCCGGCCACGCCGGCCGACGAGGCCCCCAAGACGGTGGACGGCGAAGAACTGCCGGAAATCAGCCACGGTCAGGTGCTGATCGCGGCCATCACTTCCTGCACCAACACGTCCAACCCCTCCGTGATGATCGCGGCCGGTCTGGTGGCCCGCAAGGCACTCGAAAAGGGCCTGAACGTAAACCCGCTGGTCAAGACCTCGCTCGGGCCCGGCTCCCGCGTGGTAACGGACTATCTTGAAGAAACCGACCTGCAAAAGGATCTCGACGCACTCGGCTTCCAACTGGTGGGCTACGGCTGCACCACCTGCATCGGCAACTCCGGTCCGCTCGATCCCGCAATCGAAGATGCACTCAAAGAAGGCGAGCTTGTCGGCGCGTCCGTGCTCTCCGGCAACCGAAATTTCGAAGCCCGCGTCCACGGGGCGATCAAGTCCAACTTCCTGATGTCCCCGCCGCTGGTGGTGGCCTACGCACTCGCCGGCACGGTCAACATCGACTTGACCAAGGACCCGATCGGCACCGGCAAGGACGGCGAGGCCGTTTACCTGAAGGACATCTGGCCGAGCAACGAGGAGATCGAAAGTCTGGTGCTCTCCGGGCTGAAACCCGAAATGTTCCGTGCCAAGTACGGCGACCTCACCTCGGCGAATCCGGAGTGGAACGCGGTAGAGACCTCGACCGGCAACATCTACCAGTGGGACGAACAATCCACCTACATTCAAAACCCGCCCTTCTTTGAAGGGTTCGGCATGGAGGCCGGTACGATCACCGACCTCAAGGACCTGCGTCCGCTCGCAATCGTGGGCGACTCCATCACCACCGACCACATTTCTCCCGCCGGTGCCATCAAGGAAGACGGCCCCGCCGGCCGCTACCTCAAGGAAAACGGTGTTGAGAAGAAAGACTTCAACAGCTTCGGCTCACGCCGTGGCAACGACCGCATCATGACCCGCGGCACCTTTGCCAATGTCCGCTTCAAGAACAAGATGGCGGACGGCAAGGAGGGCGGCTACACCAAGCTGATGCCGGAAGGTAAGCCCTCCGACATCTACGACGCCTGCCAGGAATACAAGCAACGCGGCGAAGGCCTCATCGTGATTGCCGGGGAAGATTACGGCATGGGCTCCTCCCGCGACTGGGCGGCCAAGGGCACCGCGCTGCTCGGTGTGCGCGCGGTCGTGGCCAAGAGCTTTGAACGGATCCACCGCTCCAATCTGATCGGGATGGGTGTGCTGCCGCTGCAATTCCCGGATGGTGTGAGCGACGAAAGCCTCGGCCTCGACGGCAGCGAGACCTTCTCCATCACCGGACTCTCCGACCAGATCCAGCCGGGGCAAAGCATCCCCATGGAGATCAAAAAGGCCGACGGTGCCACACAAACTGTTGACCTCACTTTGAGAATAGATACTGGTATCGAAGTTGATTATTACCGACATGGTGGCATCCTACAATACGTCCTACGTGATATCCTCTCCGCTTCCTGAATCGAATCCATCGCTCGACTGATGAGTGATTCACAACAGCCGACTTTTCTTGTCAGCGCCTACTCGGATCCGGTTGTGGTCCGGATTAACGGCAAAGCGAACTATCTCAACTGCAACTCCTTTCGCGAGTTCATCGAGCAGATGCTGTCCGAGGAAAGGCACCGTTTTCTGGTGGACTTCGACAATTGCCAGGGGATGGACAGCACCTTCCTGGGCATTTTGGCGGGCACGGCGCTCGAGCTGAAAAAAAAGGAGACTCCGGGCACGCTCACGCTCTGCCGGCTGAGCGAGCGGAACCAGGAACTGATCACGAACCTGGGGCTGCAAAATCTCCTGATCATTTCCACGGACGAAGCCGACGCCGAGGTCTGCAGCGCATTCGACAGTCTGGACAACGAGGAAGTCTCCGACGCGAAGAATGTACTGAAGGCTCACGAAAATCTGGCTGCGGCCGACGAGCAGAACGTGGCAAAATTCCAGGATGTGATCTCGTTTCTCAAGAATCAGGTCGAGCAGGACGAAAGCAAGTGAACGCAACCACCTAACCGAAAACCACTGCCGACATGCTGCCCTTCCTTTCCGGCATTTTACTAGGCATGGCAGTGGTCTGGGTGCTTTACACCCGCAAGGGGCGGCAGCTCAAGATCATCGACCAGGAGAAGCAGCTCCTCCAGCAGGAGAAGCAGATCGTCGTCGAGTTCATGCACAACATGGTCGAGGCCGTGGCGGAGGGCAGCGACCGGGAGAACATGTTTCAACGGATCATTCATGCCGCGGTCCTGAGCACCGGCGCCATGAGTGCCTGCATCTTCGAGAAACGCCCGGACCATACCCTGAAGAGTATCGCGGTCGAAGGGCTTTTTCCGCCGCAGCGCAAGTTATCCAAAAAGCTCACCGGCAAGGATATCACGCGGGCGCAGTTTTTGGAGGGCATTCTCAAGTCGGAGACCTACCAGATCGGGGAAGGCCTGATCGGGCAGGTGGCCAAGTCGAAACAGGCACAGCTCATCACCGACGCGGGCAACGACCCGCGCGTGGTGCAGCACGAAGACCCGGCACTACAGGTCCGCTCCATCATCGTTGCGCCGGTGCTGTTTAAAAATGAACTCCTCGCGGTGCTCGCGGTGGCCAATCCGGCCGACGGCCTGGCTTTTACCGAGACCGACTTCTCGCTGGTGGAATCGCTGGCCGAGCAAGTGGGACTCGCGGTGCACAACAGCGCGGCCATGCAGCTGCAGATTGAAAAGCAGCAGATCGACCTCGACATGCAACTGGCGGCCAAGGTGCAGGGCCTGCTGCTGACCAAGGACTACCCCACCTCCAAGCAGGTGGCCTTTGCCAGCCACTACACGGCGGCGCAAAAAATCGGCGGCGACCTCTACGACGTCTTTTCGCTCGACGACAATACCATCGCCTTTGCCATCGCCGATGTCTCCGGGAAAGGGGTTTCGGCCTCGCTGCTGATGGCGATCTGCCAAACCCACCTCAGACATTTCGCCAAAGCCCACCGCTCGCCCGCCCAGGTGCTTTGCGAGATCAATGCCGCCATGCAAAAGACGATGCAGCGCGACATGTTCATCACCATGATCTACGCGATCTTTACCCTGGATACAGAGAAGCTGACCCTGGCCCGCGCCGGGCACGAACCCGCTTTTTTCTACGACAGCCACTCCGACGGCAGCCTCGATGTCGGCCCCATCCAGTCGCCGGGGATGGCGATCGGGATGGTGGGTCCGGAGATTTTCGATGATGTGATCGAGGATGCCAGTATCCACTTCGGGGAAAACGACGCGCTCCTCCTCTACACCGACGGGGTCACCGAATGCACTGACCCAGGCGGGGAGGAATTCTCCGGCGAACGCCTGCGGGAAACCTTGCAAACCCACGGACATTCCACCGCCGAAGGCATCATCGAACACGTCCTGGAAAACGTGAAGCGCTTCTCAAGGGGTAGCGGGCAACACGACGACTTGACGATGATTGCGGTGAAGCATGCGTAGCCCCGCTACGCATGCTTCACCGTGTAGGTTGTTGAGTGGTTGAGTGGTGGGTGGTGCTTGTGTTGAAATCTAAATTATCAAACGGTTAGTTGTTGCCTGACAATTTCGCTGTGATTTTCTTTTCAGCATGGCTGAGAGAAGATCGACGTTTGAGGACTTGAATTGCTGGAAAGCCGGGCGTGAGCTCTACCTCTTTGTTCGTCGCGAGGTCGTCAGTATTTTCCCGGCCAATGAAAAGTATGATCTTACCAGTCAAATCGTACGATCTGCGCGATCAGTGAAGGCAAACATTGCCGAAGGCTACGGCCGTTTTCATTATAAGGACGACGCAAAATTCCTTAGCTACGCGAGGGGATCGGCCCATGAAACGCTGGACCATATGCTGACAGCAGTCGATGACGGTTACATCTATGAAGATATTTTAAAGAGAGGGCGTGGACTCATCGACGAATCTATCCGCCTGATCAACGGCTATCGCGCCTATGTACTGAAAAGAAAACGAGGCGACTAAACGCCAAAAACCTACACACGACTCCCCGCTTCGCTCCAAGAGCTACGCAGGACAAGCAACCACTTAACCACTCAACGACCGACTAACCCGCCCCACTAACCACTCAACCACTCAACGACAAACCAGCAACCCCACCCACCACTCAACCACTCAACGACAAACCAGCAGCCCCACTCACCACTCAACCACTCAACTACCCACCAGAGAGCCCCACTCAACTACCCACCAACGAATCCAAAATCCGCTTGGTCTCGTCGCGCTTCTCGGTGGTTTCGGCGAGTTGTTTGCGGGCGCCTTCGACGACGTGGGCGGGCGCGCTTTCGACGAACTTCGGGTTCTTCAGTTTGCCTTCGCCGGCGGCGACGAGCTTGTCGAGCTTGGCCAGTTCTTTCGTCAGGCGGGTTTTTTCAGCATCGACGTCGATGCTGCTGCTGAGGTCGAGGTAGAGTGAACCGAGCGGGGTGACGGCGGCGGGCAGGCCATCGGCGGACTTGCCGCTGAGCGCGTCCAGGCTACCTAGTCCGGCCAGGGTTTTCACCAAGCCGGCGTTGTCGGTAATCACCTTGGCGGCATCGCCTTCGGCACCGAAGAAGACGGCGACGTCGCGCTTGTTGGCGAGATTGTATTTCGCTTTAAGGGCCCGGGCCTGGGTGATGAGTTCCTGTAGATCGGCCACCCGTTCGACCGCGCCTGGGTCGACGGCCAGGCTGCCGAGAATTTCCGCGGCTCCGGACAGCTTGGTGTTTTGAATAAAGGGTTCGTTGGCATCGTAGCCGAGCCCCTTCCAAAGCTCTTCCGTGATATGCGGGATGACCGGGTTGGCCAGTTGCAGGACCTGGCGCAGGGCCAGGTCCTGAATCGCGAGGCAGTTGTCGCGTTCGGCGTCGCTGCCCTTGAGCTTGCCCTTGGAGGCCTCGACATACCAGTCGCAGAAATCACTCCAGAAGAAGCCGTAAATATTATGGGTCAGCGGGGCCAATTCGTAATCGGTAAAGCACTTTTCCACTTCCCGGGTCACTTCGGCGAGCCGCGCCAGAATCCAATGATCGTAGTCGTCAAGGAGGCTCGGATCGATACGGGCGTGGATCGCCTCCAGGCTGGAGTTATCCGCCATCGGGCCACTCATCTGGCGGAAGCGCGAGGCATTCCAGAGCTTGTTGCAGAAGTTGCGACCGATCTGGATACGCTCTTCCGAGAAGAGAATGTCGGATCCGGTCGGCGCGATGTTGCAGATCCCGAAGCGCAACCCGTCCGCACCGAACTTTTCGATGAGATCGAGCGGGTCGGGTGAGTTGCCGAGCGACTTGGACATCTTACGCCCCTTCTCGTCGCGGATGAGACCGTGTATGAAGATGTTCTTAAAGGGAATGCGTTGGGCGATCTCCTCGTCGCTCAGTTCTTTCTTGTCCTCCCCGTAGAGTTCGAGTCCGGCCATGATCATGCGGGCCACCCAGAAGAAGATGATGTCGAAGCCCGTCACCAGGGTCGAAGTCGGATACCAGAAGTCCTGCTCCTTTTGCTGCTCGGGGGTCGCATCGGGCCAGCCGAGGTTGGCCATCGGCCAGAGGTAGGAGGAGGCCCAGGTGTCGAGCACGTCTTCTTCCTGCTCCCAGTTTTCCGGATCGGAGGGTCCGTCGACCGAGACATGAACGTGCTCGGGATTGTCAAAGTCCAGTTCGTTGATGGGGATACCCTTCTTATACCAGACCGGGATGCGATGGCCCCACCAGAGCTGGCGACTGATGCACCAGTCCTGAATTCCGTTCAGCCAGTGCAGGTAAGTTTTCTTCCAGCGGTCCGGATGGAATTTGATGATCCCCTTCTCCACTGCGCGCTTGGCCTCCATCACCTTCGGGTACTTGAGGAACCACTGCTCGGAAAGGCGCGGCTCGATCGGCACATCGCCGCGCTCGGAAAAGCCGACGGTGTTTTCGTAGGGCTCGCGCTCGATCAGCAGGCCCATGTCCTCGAGCTTTTGCGCGGCGACCTTACGGGCCTCGAAGCGATCCATTCCGTCAAACGCCTCGCCGGCCAGGTGGTTAAGCTTCCCGTCGTGGTCGATCACCTCGATGATCTCCAGATCGTGGCGCTGCCCGATCTCAAAGTCGTTCTTGTCGTGCGCGGGGGTCACCTTCAGGCAGCCGGTCCCGAACTCGCGGTCGACATACTCGTCGCCGATAATGGGGATCTCCGCCTTGGGGAAGGGCCGCCAGACCGTCTTGCCGATGAGGTGCTTGTAGCGTACGTCCTCGGGATGCACCGCTACGGCGCTGTCGCCCATGAGCGTCTCGGGGCGGGTGGTGGAAATTTCCAGATGGGTGCGCTCGCCGTCCGGCTCCACCAGTTCGTAGCGCATTTTATAGAAGAAGCCGTTCTGCGGCTTCATGTTGACCTCTTCGTCGGAGATCGCGGTGTGCGTCGCCGGGCACCAGTTGACCATGCGGAGGCCGCGGTAGATGTAGCCGCGCTGGTAGAGCTTCACGAATGCCGTCAGCACCGCTTTGGAATAATGCTCATCGAGGGTGAAGCTGGTGCGGTCCCAGTCGCAGGAAGCGCCCAACTTCTCCAGTTGGTTGAGAATGACGCCACCGGATTCCTCGCGGAAGTCCCAGACCTTTTCCAGGAAAGCCTCGCGGCCGTAGTCGTATTTCGTCTTACCCTCCGACTCGCGCAGCTGCTTCTCCACCTTGGTCTGGGTCGCGATGCCGGCGTGGTCGGTACCCGGCTGCCAGAGCACGGCCTTGCCCTCCAAACGCGCGCGGCGAATGAAAATATCCTGTAGCGTGTTGTCCAGGACGTGACCCATGTGCAGCATACCCGTCACATTGGGTGGCGGAATCATGATGGCGTAGGGCTCGCGCGACGGATCGGCCTCGGCCTTGAAGCACCCGGCTTCCAGCCAGTTGGCATACCAGCGTGCTTCGACTTCTTTCGGTTCGTAGGCTTTTGCGATCTCGGACATAGCGGGAAATTGGGAAAACTGCCTGGCTCATCGACCTGACGGATCGATGCTACAGTGAAAAATTAGAAAACTGCTCAAACTGTGCCCTCGCCCGCGGCTTTCAAGCTAGAAAAGAAGAGAGAGTTGGTGGGTGGTTGAGTGGGGCTGCTGGTTTGTCGTTGAGTGGTTGAGTGGTCAGTGGGGATTTTGGTAGGTCGTTGAGTGGTTGAGTGGTCAGTGGGGATTTTGGTAGGTCGTTGAGTGGTTGAGTGGTCAGTGGGGCTCGATAAGTGGTTGGTTGAGTCGTAAGAAGTGCCCCACGCACGAAAGTCTTCATGGGGAAGCAGCCTAAAAGCACCACTCAACCACTCAACCACAGACCAACCACCCCACAATTGCTGTAATCCTTTCTCCCCGACAACGATGGGTCAGTATGTCAGAAAACAAAACTATCGTCATCGGCGGCATCACCGGGGGTATCGGCTCAGCGCTGGCCCGCAAGCTAGTTGCGGAGGGACACACCGTGCAGGGCTTCGCCCGGAGTGCGGAGCGCATTGATGCCCTGAAAGAGAAACTGGATGTCCAGATTTCGACAGTGGACGCGACCAATCCCGAGGAAGTCGACGCGTACTTCGATTCCGCCTCGGAATCTGCAGATCAGATTGATGCTTACGTGCACGCCATCGGTTCGATCTTTCTCAAGCCGGCCCACCTGACTTCTCCGGAAGACTGGCAAAACGTCATCATGGCTAATCTGAATAGTGCCTTTTATGCCCTTCGTGCCTGCACCAAGATCATGCAGAAGCAACGAGCGGGCAGCTGCCTGTTCTTCAGCACGGCTGCAGCTCAAACGGGCATCGCCAACCACGAGGCCATCGCGGCTGCGAAAGGCGGCATCGAAGCAATGATCCGCTCGGCCGCCGCGACGTACAGTTCCAAGGGCCTCCGCTTTAACGCCATCGCCCCTAGCCTCACCGACACACCGCTGGCTAAACCGGTCATCGGCAGCGAGCAGGGACTGGAAATTTCCAAGCGCATGCACCCTCTCGGGGAGATTGGCGATGCAAACGACATTGCCAGCCTGGCCAATTGGCTGTTGTCCGATGACGCCAAGTTTGTCACCGGTCAGACCTTTGTCGCCGACGGGGGCATCTCGACGATCGTTCCCAAGCCGAAAGCATAATGACGCGTCATTACAAAATCATACCTGCCATGCTTTTACTGGCGATCTCAAGCGCCAGTGGCAGCGAACTCTTTCCCCAGAGAATCAAGGTCCTGGACCAGAGCTTTGTTAAACTGGGGGAATACCGCTACGTCTATCGCTTTTTCTTCGACCTCTACGAGGTTGCGCTGTTCACCGAATCGGGGGCGGACGCCGAAGATGTGCTCAAAGCCAACAGGGCTTTTCATCTCCAGTTCCACTACCTCCGGCAGATCGACAAGGCAATCATCCTGAAATCCGCCGACCGTATGCTGGAAAGAAATCTCAGCGAGGACGAGCGATCAATCATTGCCGAACGGGTAGCTAAAATCAACGAAGCTTACACCGGCGTCGGGGAAGGTGACCGGTCGTCGCTGACCTACAAGCCCAGCACGGGCACCACCCTATGTATCAACGACGAACCCGTGATCACGATTGAGGGGAAGGATTTCGCGGAGCTGTATTTCCGAATCTGGCTGGGCGAAGAAGCCATCTCCCAAAGTTTGAAGGAAAACCTGCTCGGCCGCGGGTGATTATATGCGAATCATATTTCGTAAATTTAGTTTCGCGAATTAAGATTCTTTTTACAAATCGTATTTAACTTGCAATTTGCATCGATCGAGGGCTTTGTTGCGGTTCAACCGACGCAAGCCTATGGCAACAAAGAAGAAAACCGCAAAAACAGCCAAGAAAACGACCAAGAAGGCAAAGACTTTCCTTCAGGCCCCTATTAACAAGAAGCTGTCCGCCGAGGAGAAGATCGAGCTTTACCGGACGATCGTCGGGATCCGGCGTTTTGAAGAGCGTTCCCTACGCGCCTACAATCAAGGGAAAATCGGCGGCTTCCTCCACCTTTACATCGGCCAGGAAGCCGTGGCCACGGGTGTCGTCTCCCTGATGGAGGAGAACGACCACATTATTACCGCCTATCGCGACCACGGGCATGCACTGGCCGTGGGGATGTCGATGAACGAATGTATGGCGGAGATGTACGGCAAGCACACCGGTTGCTCCAAGGGTAAGGGCGGCTCCATGCACTTTTTTGCGCCGGACAAGAATTACTGGGGCGGCCACGGGATTGTCGCCGGGCAGACGCCTCTCGGAGCCGGCCTCGCCTATGCGCTCAAATACAAGGGCGTCAAGGGCTGTGCGGTTTGTTTCCTTGGCGACGGCGCTGTCAATCAGGGGGCCTTCATGGAAACCCTGAACCTCGTCTCGCTATGGGACATTCCGGTGGTTTTCGTGATCGAGAACAACGGTTACTCCATGGGCACCAGCTTAAAGCGTTCTTCCGCCGAAGAGAATCTCGCCCACCGCGCCGACGGCTTTGACATGGCCTGGGAAGTTTGCGACGGGCACGATGTGTTCGAAGTTCGTGAAGTGGCCGACCGCGCCATGACCCGCGCCCGCGAAGAGCACAAGCCCTTCCTCCTGGAAATCCGCACCTACCGCTACCGCGGACACTCGGTGGCCGATGCCAACCATGAGAAGTACCGGACCAAGGAGGAAATCGAGGACTACAAGAAGAACAAGGACCCGATCAACGTCCTCAAGCAGCAGCTGATCAAGGAAGGCACCCTAGACGAAGACCTGGTCAAACAGATCGACAAGGAGAAGAAAGAGGAAGCCGATGCCGCGGCTCAGTTCGCGGACGAGAGTCCGGTCGCACCCCGCGAGGAGATTCAAACCGACGTTTACTGGGAAGTCGACAACGACACCGAAGGCAAACTCAAAGGGACCTATTTTTTCAATGACGTGTAAACTCGCTTCGCGAGATTTTGGATTAAAGATTAAAATTAAAGACAACCCACTGCTTTTTGAGCTGGGACAACTGGCAACCACTCAACCACTCAACGCATTTCAAAATGGCCCTCATCACATACCGCGAAGCTATCAAGCAGGCACTTGCTGAAGAAATCGAACGCGACGAAAACGTCGTCATCATGGGCGAGGAAGTCGCTCAGTACAACGGCGCCTACAAAGTCACCGAAGGCCTCTGGGACAAATACGGCGACAAACGCCTGGTCGACACCCCGATCTCGGAGGCGGCCTTCTCCGGGCTCGCCATCGGTGCTTCGGCGCTCGGCATCCGTCCGGTCGTGGAGCTCATGTTCATGTCCTTCAGCTACGTGGCGATCGACCAGCTTTTCAACAACGCCTCCTTCTGCCGCTACATGTCCGGCGGCTTGATGAACGTTCCCATCGTGGTGCGCGGCCCGGCCAACGGGGGCACCAACGTGGGCGCGACCCACTCGCACACCCCGGAAAACATGGTGGCCAACCACCCCGGCCTCAAGGTGGTCTGCCCCTCCAACGCCTATGACGCCAAGGGGCTGATGAAGACGGCGATCCGCGACAACGACCCGGTCTTTGTCATGGAAAACACCCTCCTCTACGGGGAAAAGTGGGAAGTCCCGGAAGAAGAGTACACCATCGATCTCGGCGTCGCCAACGTGCTCAAAGAAGGCTCGGACGTCACCATCGTCTCCCACGGCCGCTGTGCCATGATCTCGCTGAGCGCGGCCAAGATTCTTAAAGAGAAGCATGGTATTGACGCCGAAGTCGTCGACCTCCGCTCCATCCGCCCGCTCGACGAGGAAACCATCCTCAACTCGGTTAAGAAGACCAACCGCGCGGTCCTGGTGGAGGAGAACAAGCCCTTCTGCGGCGTGGACGCCCAAATCTCGCACATGATCCAGTACAAGGCATTCGACTATCTGGATGCGCCCATTCACCGGGTTTCTGCAGTCGACGCCCCGCAAATCTACGCCAAGGATCTGGAAAACTGGCAGATCCCCAACGAAGAACGCATCATTGAATCCGTGCTGAAATGCGTCTCCTAATTGTGGATTTCCGATTCGAGATTGCAGATTTAAACGAAAGAACAACTTCCCCTCACTCCAGGACAGGCAACCACTCACAAGTCACGCCGTAGACCCGGAAGGGCGAAGGCGGAACCACTCAACCACCTTACCAACTTACGACTCCCCGCTTCGCTCCAAGAGCTTCGCAGGGCAAGCAACCACCCACAAGACGAACAATGGCTACACTCATCGACATGCCCAAACTCAGCGACACCATGACGGTGGGCACGCTGGTCAAATGGTTAAAGAACGAAGGCGACGCGGTCGCCAACGGCGACATGATCGCCGAAGTCGAAACCGACAAGGCCACGATGGAAGTCGAATGCTTCGACGACGGCGTCCTGATCAAGCAGTACTGCAAGGAAGGCCAGGAAGTGCCGGTCGGTGGCGCGATTGCCGCCGTGGGTGAGAAAGGCGAGGAGGCTCCCGAAGTCGACAACTCCGATGCCGGTGGAGACGCCGAGGACGAGAAAAAAGAGGATGACGGGGGCGACGAGAAGGAGGCCGGGAAAGACGACGAAGCCAAATCCTCTGCAAAAGAGAGCAAGCCGGACGAGGACAAAGTCAAAGGGGCGTCGGATAAAAAATCCGACGATACGCCGGCGGAAGTCCCCGCGCCCGCAACCACCGATGACGGCGAACGGATCAAGGCATCCCCAGTGGCCCGCAAGATCGCAGCCGAGAAAGGCATCGACCTGGCCACACTCAAAGGAAGCGGCCCCGGTGGCCGAATTTTAAAGGAAGACGTGCTCAATGCAGAACCGGCCCCGGCAGCAGCCGAGGGTGGCGGATCCGGTGCCGGCAAGGCTGCCGCCGCTGAACCCGCCAAACCGGTGGCCACACTCGAAGAGCTCGACCTCCCGGTCAGCAACATGCGCAAGAGCATCGCCAAGGCACTGGTCTCGTCCAAGTCCAACGCCCCGCACTTCTACCTGCAAATCGAGGTGGACGGCGCCCCGCTGGCCGCACTCCGCAAGGAGCTCAATGCCAAGCTGGCCGAACTGCCCAAGGAACACGGCGGCACCAAGTTTACCGTCAACGACCTGACGCTGAAAGCTGCCGCTGAAGCGGTCCGCCGGGTTCCTGCGATCAACCGCTCCTGGGAAGGCGACACCATCAAGCAACACGCTAACGTGCATCTGGCCTTCGGCGTCGCCATCGACGACGGACTGGTCACTCCGGTCATCCGCGCGGCGGAAACCAAGGGCCTGCGCGAAATCGGCGCCGAAGCCAAAGTTTTGATCAAGAAGGCCCGCGACAAGAAACTCGCACCCGACGAGATGAGCGGTTCCACCCTGACCGTGACCAATCTCGGCATGTTCGGTATTTCCGACTTCTACGGCATCATCAATCCGAACAACGCGGCGATCCTCAGTATCGGAGCCACCATCAAAAAGCCCGTGGTCAACGAGAACGACGAAATCGTGATCGGCCAGACCATGAAGATCGGCCTGTCCGGGGACCACCGCACCATCGACGGGGCCGTCGGCGCACAATACCTGCAGGCCCTCAAGGAAATCCTCGAGACGCCGGCGCTGATGCTGGTTTAGGCGGGCATTCTTGGTTCTTGGTTCTTGGTTCTTGGTTCTTGGAAGAAGTAGAATCGAGTTCAATTTTGTTTCGATATTCGGGACAGGTATCGCGCGACAACGGCATGCGGCCTCGTATCGAACGGCATCGACCCCGCTGTTACCAGCGACCGTGTCCGGCGTAGCTTGAAAGCGAAGACAGAGGCCACGTGGCCTCGTTCGTGAGAACGGGGGTCGATACCTATCGAGGTGCCTCTCATTCCGAAAAGAAGACGACAAAATAATTTCCTTTGGGCCAGCGTAGCTGGCGACCGCTGATGTGCGCTGATAAACGCTTACTGTTGGGGAAGAATGAGTGATCAGGGATATGAGATATTCGCTTCGCTGGATATGGGGATGTTCGGTAATTCGGTGTTTCTGTGTTTCGGCCTAACGAGGAACGTGGAACCACTCAACCACCCACCAATCCAGCCCCACTCACGACTCAACCACTCAACGACGCACCAATACAGCCCCACTCACGACTCAACCACTCAGCCACACACTAATCCAGCAACCACTCACAGACAAAGCCTCAACCGGCAACTGGTGAACGGGTCACTGAAAAACTGCAAATCTCCGATTTGCCTCCCCGTGGTCCGTGGAAAAGGCCGATTCCATTCATCTGAGAAGTAGAGTGGACAGCGTCCGCGAAGCAATTTAGCTCTCACCCTAATGGAAAAGACCGACCCTTTGATCTCTTTACAGGTTTCCGTGTATGCACTCGACGGTAACGTGCGCGAGGCAGTGCACTGTTATCTGGACGCACTCGACGCGAGCGGACTGGCACGCGACACCGGCACGATGTCCACCGTAGTCTGGGGCGAAGCGGACGAGGTCTGGGACGGGCTGCGCAAGGCGTATGAAGCCGTTGCCGCGAAACATAAGGTCGTCGTCAATGTCGGCATGAGCAATATCGCTCCCCTCCCCGCACGTGCTTCAGGACAAAGAGAGTAGACAGAATTAAGAAGTTAGCAGTTAGACAAACGACTTAGCATAATACCTTCCCACTTTTCTACCTTCACACCTTAAACCAATGATCCTACGAGTCACCCAATACGGCGAACCCATCCTCCGGGAAGTGGGGGCACCGGTTACTGAATTTAACGCCGAATTGGCCGAACTGGCCGACAACATGGTGGACACCATGTATGAGGCGGAAGGCATCGGCCTGGCCGCTCAGCAGATCGGCAAGGCCCTGCAGCTCTGCATCGTGGATGTGCGCCCTCCCGAGGGCGTGGAAGTGCCCTTCAACTACAGCTACGACGGCAAGCAACCGCCGCTCGACCTGTTCATGCCCATGGCGATATGCAACCCCAGGGTAAGCATCGTCGACGACCGCGAGGATGTCTACGAAGAGGGCTGCCTCTCCTTCCCCGGCGTGAACGGTAAAGTGATCCGCCCCGTCGGGGTGCGCTGCGAATTTCAGGATGTCCAGGGGAACCCGCACGTGATCGAAGCTGACGGCCTGCTCGGCCGCTGCATCCTCCACGAAGTGGACCACCTCAACGGCGAGCTCTTCATCGACAAAATGGACAAGCGCGATCTGAAGAAGAACGAGACCAAGATCAAGAAGCTCAAGCGTGAGTCGCGGGATTTTTTGAAAAGTCAGTAGGGGCTCCGCTTGCGGATGCCCACGGCTTTATCCAGAAGCTGCACTCGGGGGCATGCGAATACTGCTGAGCCCCGGAGGCACTCGAAAAAGCATCGCCTACACGACGATACTGGCATCCGCAGGCGGAGACTCTACAAGAGAAATCATAGCTCTACAGAACAGCTCTAATTTTAGATTTTAGATTTCCGAAGCACAGAATCAATGGAGACTGCGCCCTATTGTCCATTTGGGCAGGTTGCTTCCGTGACCCACCATGTACATCAGGACAGGAATGTCCTGACTCCGGGGAACTCTGCTTGCTAGTGCAAACAAACGTTTGCGATGCCGGTTCATCCGCGTTCCACCGCCCGGCCGCGCACACGCGGGACATCCCTCGCGTCAAAGTGCAGGATGTATTTCTCGGCAAAATAGTCGTCCTGCAGCTCCGCCTGCAAATCGATGGTTAGACGCGGGCGAATCCCGATGGCATCATATTCCGGCTGCAGTGCCCCACCCTTCCAATAGAGGACTCCGTTGGGAATCGAGTTGCGCTGCCCCTTGCGGAGGTTGCCTTTGATCCAGCTGAAATACTCGGGCAGGTTCTTGACCGCGCGACCGGTAATGAAGTCGAACTGTTTATTGACCGACTCGGCCCGGCACTGGCGCGCGTCGACGTTCTTCAGGTTCAGCTTGTCGGCGATATCCTGCACCACCGCGATTTTCTTACCGATCGAATCGATCAAAGTAAACTGCGCCTGCGGGTAGCAGATCGCCATAATCAGACCCGGGAAGCCGCCCCCGGTGCCCACATCCATGACCCGCGCGCCATGCATCAGCTTGAGATGATTGGTGATTACCAGACAGTGTGCGAGATGCCGCTCCTCCAGATGCTCGATATCTTTGCGCGAGATCAGATTGATCTTTTCGTTCCACTCCCGAATGAGCTCGACCCAAGACTCCAGCACGGGCCAGGCCTGTTCGTTTACGTTGGGAAATTTTTCCGCTAGATCCGTCACGCCATCAGCCGAAGGGGAAGCCATGCTTTGGGCAAGTTTAATACAACGCTGCGATTCAATCCGTGTCGAATTTGAACCGCAGAGCGCCGGTTGCCGGAGAGGCAAATCTAAGATTTGCGGGTTTCCAGTGACCCGTTTGCCAGTTGTCGGTTAAGGCTTTATCTGTGTGTGGTTGCTGCTTTGGTGCGTCGTTGAGTGGTTGAGTGGGGCAGGTTTGGTGGGTGGTTGAGTGGTTGAGTGGTGAGTGGGACTGGATTGGTGGGTGGTTGAGTGGTTGAGTCGTGAGTGGGGCTGGATTGGTGGGTGGTTGAGTGGTTGAGTTGTGGGTGGGGCTGGATTGGTGCGTCGTTGAGTGGTTGAGTGGTGAGTGGGGCTGGATTGGTGCGTCGTTGAGTGGTTGAGTTGTGGTTGGGGCGTTGGGTTGGTTCCTAGTTCCTCGTTAGGCCGAAACCGAATTACCGAACATCCCCATATCCAGCGAAGCGAATATCCCATATCCTGATCACTCATCCTTCACCAACGGTAAGCGTTTATCAGCGCCCATCAGCGGTCGCCAGCTACGCTGGCTCAAGGAAATTATTTTGTCGTCTTCTTTTCGGAATGAGAGGCACCTCGATAGGCATCGATCCCCGTTCTCACGAACGAGGCCACGGGGGCTTGCTTGAATACTAAAGCTTACCGGCTAGCAAACACCGCCAACCGACCTGTCACGCCGTAGTCCCGAAGGGCGAAGGCGGATCCCGTTCTCACGAACGAGGCTACGTGGCCGGCGTCTTGTCCGGCGAAGCTTGCAAAGCGTAGACGGGAGCTACGTGGCCCCCTTGTCCCGCAGGCTTTCTTCCAGCTCGGCCAGGTCGCGGGGAAATTTACTGCTGAAGCGCTTGGTCTTACCGGTTTCGGGGTGGACAAATCCAATGCTGGAGGCGTGCAGGGCTTGGCGCTTACAGCCGTAGGGCTGGCCCGTGCCCTGCCCGACGGCCTTTTTGAAATCCGGGTGATAAAAGCGGTCGCCCAGGAGTGGCACACCCGCCCGTGCGGCATGGATGCGCAGTTGATGTTTCAGTCCGGTCTGCAAGCGCAGGCGCAGGCGGGATACGGTGTGCTCGCGTCCGCCACCGGCCGGCCAAGTGATGGTATCCAGCACTTCGTAATGACTGACGGCTTCAGTTGCCCCCTCCGTCGGCTCATCGAATACGGTTTGCTCCATCCCCTGCTCATCGAGTTTGAACCAGCTGCGCCAGGTCCCCTTTCGCGGTGCCAACTTGCCGTCCCCTAGAGCGAGGTATTCACGAAGAAAGCTGTGCTCCCGCACTTGTTTGACCAAATGCTCGCGCGCCTCCGCGTTCATGGCGAAACAGAGTAAGCCGCTGGTGTATTGATCGAGCCGGTGCACCGGCAGGGGCGTCAGCACTTTGCGATTCACCCGGTTGTGATCGAGCTCGGCCGCCCCTTTCCCCTGCAGATAAGTTTCGAGAAGGCTCAAAGCAGAAGGCTGCGACTTACCGGGCAACGGCACGGAGAGCAGGCCGGCACCTTTGTTGACGATGGCCAGCGAGCGATCGATATAGAGCAGATTGACCTGGGCATGGATGCGCGTCGGCATCCGTTTGAAAAAGACTTTCGCACCGGGCACAGCCTCGCCCATCCGCAGGCGTTCGCCCGGATCCTCCAAGCGATGATGGGGCTTGGTCAGCGGATGGCCGTCGAGTTGCACCCGCCCGCGCGCGAACCATTGCTTCAAGCGCTTCTTCGGGCTGTCCGGATAGTCGCGTGCCAGCCATTCAAGCGCGGTCTTCTCTTCAGTATGTGATGTCTCTTTCAATAAAATGCTGCTCCACAGATAGGGTTATCTGTGCAAGCATTCGTCTTCCGGGCGAGAGTGACAATAGACAAATGCAGTCGCGGTATAAGACCTAATGGATCATCGACCTTACGGATCGATGCTACATCCACCTTCCGCCTCTGACCTCTGTTTTCTGCGGCATGAGGCTGCAAAATAATTTCTTTGGGCCTGCGTAGCTGGCGACCGCTTATGGGCGATGATGGACGCTTATTAAGCTTATCTCAGTCATCCGGAATGATCTTCGGATCGTACTTAAAAAAGGTTTACCGCAGATTACGCAGAGGTCGGGGAGTTTTTTTGGAGATAGGGTAAAGGTTTCTAGGCGGGTCAATTCCGAGCGTCTTGTCCGGCGTAGCTCTCAGTGCGAAGACGGAAGTGACAAGACCACGCAATGCCCCGACTCCATTTGCTCTCTGACTTCTGTGTTCTGTCTTCTGTCTTCTAAAAAAACACTCATCCTTTTCCGCCGCCGACTTTTTGGGATGAATTTTCGGAAAGTCGGCGATCCAGATCATAGGCTGCGCTGATCATGGCCAAGTGAGTGAAGGCCTGTGGCACATTGCCGAGGAACTCGCCTTTGGCCCCGAGCTGTTCGGAAAACAGGCCGAGGTCGTTGGAGTAACCCAGCATCTTCTCGAAGAGGTAACGCGCCCGCTGCAGATCCCCCATTCGGGAAACGCACTCGATGTACCAGAATGAGCAGATTGAGAAGGTCCCTTCCGTGCCGTCGAGCTCGTCCGAAAAGGACTCACCTACCCGGTAACGGTAGACCAGTGAATCCTGCACCAGATCCTCCGTGATGGCTTTCAAGGTGCTGATCCACTTGGGATCGGTTGGGCTGATCATCCGCACCAGAGGCATAATCAGAGTCGACGCATCCATCGAGTCCGTGCCCTTGAACTGAACAAACGCCTGCCTTTCCTCATCCCAGAAGTTCTCAAAAACATCTTCGTAAATGTCATCGCGTACGGACGTCCACTTATCCAGTGGCGCGGGCAAGCCGCGTTTGTGAGCGAGTCGGATACCCCGGTCCATGGCCACCCAGCACATGATGCGGGAGAAAAGGAATTCGTGGTCTCCGCCGCGCACCTCCCAGATCCCGGAATCCGCGTCGGACCAATGATCACAGACGTATCCCAGCAGTCGACTCAGGCTCTTCCAGAGCTCCCGTGAAATGGGTGATCCGTATTTGTCGAAGAGGTAGACCGAATCCATGACCTCGCCATATATATCAAGCTGCAACTGGTCTTGGTTGGTGGAACCGATCCGGACCGGTTTCGACTGACGATAGCCTTCCAAATCCTTCAAATGAAACTCACCGTCGAGCTTACTGCCGTCGATGCGGTACATCGTCTGCAAGGTTTCGCCCTTTTCCAGCTCGTTGATCCGGTCTTCAAGCCAATGCATAAAGGATTCAGCCGCTTCGGTATAGCCCAGCCGCATCAAGGCATAGGTGCTGAAGGAAGCGTCGCGCAGCCAGGTATAGCGGTAGTCCCAGTTTCGCTCGCCGCCCACTTCATTGGGAAAACCAAAACAGGGGGCGGCAATAATGGAACCGTGCTTGCGCGAGGTCAGCAGCTTGAGCGCCAGCGCCGAGCGGTGCACCGCCTCCCGCCAGCGACCGTTGTAAGTGCAACGAGAAATCCAGGAGCGCCAATAGTTGCAGGTGCGTTTAAAGGACTCGACCGAATAATCTGTGCCGGCGCAGGGGCTCTCCTCCCCCTTCACGGCTTCGTCCATGACGAACGTCACTTTTTCATCCGTCTTGAGGGAAAATTCTGCGTAGCCGTCGCCCTCATGGATCTCCAGAGGCACATCCGCCCTCAGACGAACGGCCAGCCCGTCCTCACCCCGGGAACGAAAGACGAGCACCTTGTCCCCCTCGCGCTCACAGTCATGTTGGGCACGGGCATAATTAAAACGGGGCTGAAAATAGAGCCGAAACCGCACCTCACCGTGAACGCACTTCACCCGACGCACCAAAGCCTGTTCACAGTCGTCTTTTTCACAGAGCACCATGTAATTGGAAATTTCCGCAATCCCTTCGTCGGAAAGAAAGCGGGTGATGAGGACATTCGTATCCGGGAGGTAGAGGTGCTTTTCCCGAAACGAGTCAAGTTGGGGCTCAATTTGGTATTTCCCGCCTCTTGCGGCATCGGCATTGGCGCAAAACACCGAGGGCGAATCAAACTCGGGAAAACAGAGAAAATCGATCGACCCGTTGAGCCCGACAAGCGCCGCAGTACTCAAGTCGCCGATGATGCCGTAATCCTCGACCGGGATGTAGGGGGAATTGTGATCTGTAGAATCCGACATGCTATGCAGTATGCATGACTCGTGGGAACGTTCAAGAAATGCAGTCACTGACCCGCAATGAGAGGGCAACCTGCCTGATCAATCATCCACTTGACGGTAAAATACGAAAAATTGAGGCAGAAACTTGCAACCAAAGCACAGATTCATTGTCTGTTACTTCTCTCAGCAAATTAACCAAGAGAACATAACAGAAAAGGAATCTCATATGAAAAAGCTACTAATTCTTTCAATTCTTTCGATTACCGCTTCGCTTACATACGCCGGTTCCGGCTGTGGCGGCTGCGACGGTGACAAAGACAAGTCCGGTAAGACAGACGCACAAGTCCAAAGCACCAGTATCGCAGGCAAAGACTGCGGCGGTGATAAAGGCGATAAGGATGGCACCTGCGGCCTGACGAATCAAGCCGTGCAAGTTGCCGGTTCAGGTTGTGGAGGCTGTGATGGCGACAAGGATAAAGGTACCAAGTCCGGTCTGACTGAAACAGACAGTCTTCTCGCAGGCAATTGTGGCGGATGTGATGGTGACAAGGACAAAAAGTCCAGCTTCACCACACCTGATTCCAAGCTGCTCGCTGGTGCCGATTGCGGCGGTTGCGATGGTGACAAAGATAAGAAGTCTTTCTCCTCTGCAAGCGAAGCACTCGTTTAATCCAGAGACACATTTCTTTCACCGAATCCCCGGCATTTGCCGGGGATTTTTTTTGTGTCGAGGTTGGAGTTCCGCCTTTAGGCGGTCTTTCCCATTTCAGCTTGAGGCGTTCGACGCAGTAGAAGAGCCTATCATATAATACCGCTTCGATTTCAATCCGGTAGTATTTATATCAAAGTCAGGTGGCAACTTAATGAAACGAGCGGTCGCCTCAAGGCGGAACTCCAGCCTATTCAAACCGCTTCCACGTAGCGCCGCATACGCCGGCGAAGTTTTGCGTCCAAGGCGGGGCGGTAGCCGGCGCGCATATTCTCTTCCATGTGCACCACCTGGCTCGAAGCCGGGATCGCGCAGGTCACATCCGGATGCGAAACAATCCAGCGGAGGAGAAAGTCCGGCCAGTCGTGAATCCCGGCATCGGCCGCCCATGAGGGCAGCGGCTTTCGCTGCAGGCGGTCAATCAAGCCTCCGCCGCCCAGCGGGCGGTTGGCAATCACGGCGACCCCCTTGTCCGCCGCCAGCTGGATCAATGGCTCCGCCTCGGGGCGTCCGGCATTGTAGGTGAGCTGCACAAAATCGAGCGGTTCATTCTGCAAAATCCTTTTCAGCTCATCATGCCGCCGGCCGTGCGATGTCGTCACCCCGACGTAACGGATGCGGCCCTCCTCTTTGGCTTCGCGAAGCATTTTCAGATGTGACTGCCAGTTCACCAGATTATGCACTTGCTGGAGATCGATGAGCTCGCGACCCCAGAGGCGAAAAGAATTTTCAAACTGGCCACGGCCCGCGTCATCGCTGGCCGACCAGACCTTGGTCGCAGCAAAGAGAGACTTCGTGTCGGCTTTGAGTTCGGGCAGGGCCGCACCAATCGCAGCTTCAGCGTTTCCATACATCGGTGAGGAATCGATCATGCCGCCCCCGAGTTCGAAAAAGCGCTCCAGCACCTTGAGACGCTGACGAAAGACCGATCCGCTGGTAGGGACGTTGAATGTCAGCCAGGTTCCCATCCCGATGACGGGAATTCGCTCCCCTGAAGCAGGGATGGCTTTGCTTCGTATACCGCCAGCATGTCCATCTTGAGCGAACAGCTTGCCGCTTTTAAACCCCGCCAGCGAGAAGCAAGCCATGAATCTGAGATAATCCCTCCGGTTCATAGCGCTACATTGCCGCATATGCGGCAAACTTCAAGCAGCGTCCATTTTAGCATATTGACAGCATATTATTTTGATGCTTTGATGCTTAAATGAGAACAACGGTCACCCTTGATCCGGATGTGGAGCATTATATCCGCGATGCCTGTCATCGACGAAAAGCGAGTTTTAAGCGGGTGCTCAATGAAACACTACGCGAAGCTTTGAAGCCCGTTCCCAAGTCCCGTCCCGAACTGCTGGCTCCCCGATCCCTGGGACTGGCACCCGGCGTCGATCCCAAACGACTAAGTGAGTTGGCTGACGAACTCGAGGTTGAAGCTTTTCTCGCAGCCGAAGCGGCGAAAAACTATGGTCGCCAAAAAGACGTGAAATGATTCTTCCTGACACCAACCTCCTGCTCTATGCAGTGAATCGTGACAGTCCTGATCACGAACAAGCACTGGCCTGGTGGCGCAAGACATTGGAAAGTGACATTCCCGTCCGTTTAGCGACAGGCGTCATCTTCGCTTTCGTTCGGCTGGCCAGCCATCGACGTGTATTTGCCCATCCACTGACTCCCGGAGAAGCCTTCGATTATATCGAAAATTGGCTCGAGTTTCCATCTGTTGAAATCGCAGAAAATATCTCAGACGATGTCATCGTTGTCCGAAAGTTACTCGAAGATGCGGGAACAGGCGGCAACCTGGTCAGTGATGCTCAAATCGCGGCAATTGCAACACGTCTCGATGCATGTATTTACTCGGCCGATGATGACTTTGATCGATTTCCGGGGATTCGCTGGCAAAATCCCCTGGGGAATTAAAGTTTTATTCTGCCCTTGATCATATCAATCTATCCGAATATGTTGATATGTTTTTATGGACCAATCCAGCCAAACCAAGCCCTTTACTGCTAAAGGTCAGCTTCTAGCCGACCTCTTTGCCGAACGCATCTTATTTCTCGATGGTGCCATGGGCACCATGATCCAGCAACACAAGCTGGAGGAGGAAGATTTTCGCAATGCCTCGCTGGAAAAGGTCAAAGGCGACCTCAAAGGCAACAACGATCTGCTCAGCCTAACGCGCCCGGACATCATCGAACAGATTCACCGCGACTTCTTCGAAGCGGGCGCGGACATCGTGGAGACCAATACCTTTTCCGGCACCTTTATTGCCCAGGCCGACTACGGGCTGCAGGAACGGGTCCGCGACATCAATATCGAGTCCGCCCGCCTGGCCCGCAAGGTGGCCGACGAGATCGCCGAGCAGGAGAATCGCCCCACATTTGTGGCCGGTGCCCTCGGCCCGACCAACCGGACCTGTTCCATGTCACCGGACGTCAACCGCCCCGACTACCGGGCCACAAGCTACGACGAACTGTACCAAGCCTATTACGAACAGACCGAAGCGCTGGTCGAGGGCGGCGTCGACCTGCTCCTCCCGGAGACCGTATTCGACACGCTCAACCTCAAGGCCTGCCTTCACGCCATCGCCGATTTTCAGGAGACACAGGAAGCGAAGATTCCGGTCATCGTGTCAGTCACCATTACCGACCAGTCCGGACGCACGCTGTCCGGTCAAACCGTCGAGGCCTGTTGGAACTCGATCCGTCATGCCAAGCCGCTCTGCGTGGGGCTGAACTGCGCCCTCGGAGCCGACCTCATGCACCCCTTCCTTCAGGAGCTCTCCCGGGTGGCGGAATGCTACGTGCACGTCTACCCCAATGCCGGGCTACCCAACCCGCTCTCGGAGACTGGCTATGATGAAACCCCGGAGCACACCGGCAGCGCCGTGGGCAGTTTCGCCGAAGAAGGCCTGGTCAATATGGTCGGCGGCTGTTGCGGGACCACGCCGGAGCATATCCACCAAGTGGTCGAGGAAGTCAGCCAGCACGCGCCCCGCAGCGTGCCCAGCCTGCAGCCGATGACCCGCCTGAGCGGGCTCGAGTCCTACAACATCGCCGACGAGCACAGCTTCATCATGGTCGGTGAGCGCAGTAACGTGACCGGCTCACCGCGATTCAAGAAGCTGATCAAGAACGACGACTGGGACGGAGCGCTTGCCATTGCCGAACAGCAGGTGGAAAACGGCGCCAACATTATCGACATCAATTTCGACGAGGGCCTGCTCGATTCCGAGGCCTGCATGACGAAGTTCCTCAACCTTGTCGCGGCCGAACCTGCCATCGCGCGGGTCCCCATCATGATCGACAGCTCCAAGTGGTCGGTCATCGAAGCGGGGCTGAAGTGCGCACAAGGCAAGTGCATCGTCAACTCGATCAGCCTCAAGGAAGGCGAAGACAGCTTCCTCAAACAGGCCAAGCTCTGCCAGCGCTACGGGGCGGCCATCGTGGTGATGGCCTTCGACGAAAAGGGCCAGGCCGCCACCAAGGAAGACAAGGTCCGTATTTGTAAGCGCGCCTATGAGCTACTGGTCGAGCGCCTGGATTTCGATCCGCGCGACATCATCTTCGACCCGAACATTCTCACCGTCGCCACCGGCATGGAGGAGCACAACAACTACGCGGTCGATTTCATCGAAGCGGTGCGCGAGATCAAAAAGGTCTGCCCCGGCGCCCGCACCAGCGGGGGCGTCAGTAACATCTCCTTTTCCTTCCGTGGCAACAACCCCGTCCGCGAGGCCATGCACTCGGCCTTCCTTTATCACGCCATCAAGGCGGGCCTCGACATGGGTATCGTCAATGCCGGCATGCTGGAAGTCTACGAGGAGATCGAGCCGGAGCTCCTGCAGAAGGTGGAAGACGTTCTGCTGAACCGCAATCCCGAGGCGACCGAAGCGCTCATTGCTTTTGCCGAAACCGTCAAGGCCTCCGACAAGCAGGCAGACGATTCCGCCAAACTGGCCTGGCGCGAGGGCACGGTCGAGGAACGCCTCGCCCACGCTCTGGTCAAGGGGATCGTCGACTACGTGGAAGACGACACCGAAGAGGCCCGCCAGCAACTCGGCCGGCCGCTTGAAGTAATCGAAGGCCCGCTGATGGACGGCATGAAAATTGTGGGGGACCTCTTCGGCTCGGGTAAGATGTTTCTCCCCCAGGTGGTCAAGAGCGCCCGCGTGATGAAACGCGCCGTCGCCTACCTCACTCCCTACATGGAGGAAGAAAAGAAAAACAACCCCAACACCCGCGCCCAAGGCAAGTTCCTCATCGCCACCGTCAAAGGCGATGTCCACGACATCGGTAAAAACATCGTCGCGGTGGTCCTGGCCTGCAATAACTACGAAGTCAAGGACCTCGGCGTGATGGTCGACTGCGATACCATCCTGAACGAGGCCAAGGCCTGGGGCGCCGACATCGTGGGCCTCTCCGGGCTGATCACACCCTCACTGGATGAGATGATTTTTAACGCCGGGGAAATGAAGAAGCGCGGCTTCACCCAGCCGCTCCTGATCGGCGGGGCCACCACCAGTGCCGCCCATACCGCGATCAAGATCGCCCCAAAATACGACCAGCCCATCGTCCGCGTGGGTGATGCCTCGCTGGTGACGGGCGTCTGCAACAGCCTGCTCAACCCGGACAAGCGCGAGGCCTACGTGGCCAAACTCGAAGCCGAGCATCAGAAGCGCCGCGAGCGCCATGCCGCCGGCCAGTCGGACACCACCCTGCTCGCTTTGACGGAAGTTCGCGAAAAACGCCCCGACTACGACTGGAGCCAGGCCGAACTGAAAGCACCTAACACACCCGGGCTAACGGTGGACGATCACGTCGACCTGAAGACCCTCGCTGAATACATCGACTGGTCGCCCTTCTTCTGGACCTGGGAGCTTAAGGGCGTCTACCCGAAAATTCTCGACCACAAGAAATACGGCGAGCAAGCCCGCCACCTCTTCGAGGACGCACAAAACATGCTGGCCGAAATCATCGAGCAAAAACTTTTCCGCGCCCGCAGCGTGGTCGGCCTCTTTCCCGCCAACGCGGTGGGCGACGACATCGAAGTCTACAACGAGGATGGCAGCCTTCGCGGCACGCTACACACCCTGCGCCAGCAAAAGGAAAAAGCCGGCGAGGCGCCCTACTACGCCCTGGCCGATTTCGTCGCGCCCAAAGACTCCGGCAAGACCGACGCCTGCGGCGGCTTCGTCTGCTGTATTGAAGGCGTGGATACACTGGCCAAGTCCTACGAAGACAAGCACGACGACTACAATTCCATCCTGATCAAGGCGCTCGGCGACCGCTTCGCCGAAGCACTGGCCGAATACACCCACGAGCGCGTGCGCAAGGAGCTCTGGGGCTACGCACCCGACGAGGCCCTCGACAATGCCGCCCTGATCAAGGAGAAGTACCGCGGCATCCGCCCGGCCGCCGGCTATCCCAGCCAGCCCGACCACACGGAGAAAGAACTCCTCTGGGAACTCCTCGACGCCGAGGCCAACACCGGCGCCACCCTGACCAGCAGCTACGCCATGAATCCCGGCAGCGCCGTCAGCGGACTCTACTTCGGCCATCCCGAAGCGAAGTATTTTCAACTCGGCCCCATCGACAGGGACCAGATGCAGGACTACGCTGAAAGGAAGGACCTCAGTCTCGAAGTCTGTGAAAAGTGGCTGGCGCCGAATCGAGGGTATTGAGCAATATTTCTTATTTTGTTGATTTATGTACTTCTTATATTACATAATTTAACATTATAAGATGTTAATACCTAAAAATGAGCTAATTTCCGTCCTTCAGGAATTCAATCCCTGGTGGTCAGGACAAGTACAGGCCGACCTGCCCGAGTGGGAACGAACAGCCAGCCAGGAGATTGCGCGGTGGTGTGAGCATCAAAAAAGCAAGCGTTCACTATTATTGACGGGCCCACGGCAGGTAGGCAAAACAACGCTTTTTCGCCAGACGATCCGGAACCTTCTTCAATCGGGCATTGCTCCGTCGCAAATCCTCTATGCCACTTTCGACCATCCGCTGCTGAAGCTGGCGGGCATGAACAAAACGATCGAGGCCTGGGAAGAGATTTTTCCGGGCACCAGTGACCACCCGCAGTTCTTGTTTCTCGACGAAGTTCAATTCATTCCTGACTGGCAGGTCTGGTTGAAGCATCAGGTGGATTTCGGCAAAAACCGGAAAATTGCCATCACCGGATCCGCAAGCCCTCTTCGTTCCGGTTCGTCTGAATCAGGCGTTGGACGATGGGAGACCATCAAATTACCCACTCTGACCTTCCGGGAATTCCTGAAATTACGACAAGTCGAAGTTCCCGAGATGGCAGAAGTCAGCTCGTTAAAGCAGCTCATCGAACACAGCCCCTCGGATATCCTGCAATTCCAATCAGGTGCGAAGCAGCTCACCCCCTATTTTCATGATTATCTCTTAAGGGGTGGCTTTCCGGAGCCGGCACTGGAAGAAGACCTACAGCGTTGCCAGAGATTACTCCGCGAAGACATTGTCGATAAAGTGCTCAAGCGGGATATGACTGCCCTCTACGGCGTCCGCAGGATCGTTGAGATTGAAAAAATCTTCCTTTACCTCTGTTACCATGACGGCGGCGTACTGGATATCAGTGCGATCTCAAAAGAACTCGACGGCGTGAAACGGCATTTACTCACGGACCATCTGGATCTTCTCGAGGCAGCCCACCTCATCTATAGCTTGAAACCCTTCGGATACGGCAAAGAAGTGTTACGTGGCAAGAGCAAGGTCTATCTGGCTGATGCCGCGATACCCGGATCTATTCTTCTCTATGGTCAAAAGCTATTGGAAAAACCGGACCGCTTGGGCAATGCGGTGGAAACCGCATTTTTCAAACACGTATTCACTCGCTATTATCACGACCAACCGACCTTTTCTTATTGGCAATCGAAAGGAAGGAAGACGTACGAGGTCGATTTGGTCGCAGAGATCGGTGAGCGTATCGTTCCGTTTGAGGTCAAGTACCAAGACAAGCTAATCAGTGACAGCGACCTGAAAGGACTCCGTCTATTCATGGAGGAGAAATCCATCGACCTCGGCTATGTCATCACACGTAATGCGGAATCTCTTTTTATCACCCAGCCCCGCTCCGCAAAAACGGGTCAATACAAAGAGAAATTGGATGCTCATATCGTCGGAGTGCCCGCCTGCCTCGCCTGCTATTGGCTTTCTTGAGCTTTCCCCATCCAGTGCCCGGTCGATAAAGGCCAGATGCAGGACTACGCTGAAAGGAAGGATCTCAGTCTCGAAGTCTGTGAAAAGTGTGTGGCACCCCACCGGGGATATTGAGGCGGTTATCCTTTATCTCCCGAAGAAGAACGCTCCGACAAACAGAACGATTTTTCCTTCGACCCAGCAACCAGAGCTAGCGATTTCAGCGTCTCCGGCGCGCGAACCAGAGGATGCCGGCCCCGAAAAGCGCCGAAAGCATGATCACCGCGAACAAGGGCATTTGCGCACGCAGGTGCAGGAAGCGGAGATTTACGTTGGCACTATTCTGCAGCAGAAGAGTCACCAGCAATACGGAAAGCGTGACCCAGAGTGCGGTCCGAATGTTCTGTTTAGTAATCTTGATGCGTCATACTTTAGCCGCTCATGACAGCGGGAGCAAGTTCTACTTGAACCGCAGGGCTTATACACTTGGCTCTCGGTGGCGCGGCGCCCCCGTTGGAGTCCCGCCTTCAGGCGGTTTCGGGGCCGGATGGGACCGCATCAATGCGGAACTCCAAGGTGGCCGGCCTAATGAATATATCCTAGTATTCCTTCAAATAAGTTTTTAACAAATTTAGATCGAATCGATGGCACGAGAGTGCCGTCGATTCGCAAGGTCCTTGGCCTGTCGAAAGACCTTGCTAGCGCAAATTCTCTACATGAATGGAAAAACTTATTTGATCCTCCACTAGCTTGAACCGGACATATTTAAATCCCGGTTGTTGTTTGCCCCCGCCAACTTCCGAGACGCGAGGCCGCCACGGCCAGCGCTGCGGTGCAGGCCGTTTCCAGGCGCAGAACGTGGGGCCCGAGATGGGCCAGCGTCCAGCCGTTTTTGCGGAAGACCTCGCGTTCGTTGGGGGACCAACCGCGCTCCGGCCCCAGGGCAAGGATGGCTGACTTCGCATCATCGGGAATGCTTTGGTCCATCGGCGCGCCGGCCTCGTAATTATCGAGAGCGACCCGGGCGGCATCGGTGCCAAGATGACTGAGGGCCGTTTGCAGATCGGGGCCGATCGAAACCCCGGGGACGTGGGTGCCAAAGGATTGCTCGGTCCCGAGACGGAGACGCTCCTTCCATTCGTCGCTCGTCCAGAGGCTGCTCTTGGCGTAGGACGGCTCGCCGCGTTCGGACTCGAAAAAATAAAGCGCCTGGACGCCCATGCTGGCCGCTTCGAAAAGGATTCGCTTGGCGGTATGGGGACGCGGAAGGCCGACCAGGAGCTGGACGGGCAACGGCTCGGGAGCGGGCTCGGTGGCAACGACGGACAGAGCGACGCTACCGTCCGGATCGAGCGCAGTGACCTCAGCGCGGGCGCGCCCGGCATTGACGAAGCCGATGAACACCTTCGTGCCGACCTCGGCCCGAAGGACCTTGCGAATATGCTGTCCCCTCGGATCACCCGGTTCGAGGCGCAGTTGCTCGAATGGTTTGTCGAAGAGGATCAGGTTCATAACGAACGTCGAACGCCCAACATCGAACGTTCAATGTAGAACAATGAACTGGCGCTAACGACGACGGCCGAACTTGCTGCTGGCGGAATTCCGGCGACGGCGGCGTGGCTTGGCGCTGTTGGTCTCCCGAATATGCGGTTCGTGGATATAGTTGAAGCCATCGAGACGTCGCTGGGGGATCGCCTGGTCGATGAGCTTTTCGATGGCATCGAGTTTCGAGTGTTCATCCGGTGCGATAATCGTGGCCGCATCGCCCTCGCGCCGAGCCCGGCCAGTACGCCCGATGCGGTGGACGTAGTCCTCGGCATGCTCGGGCACATCGTAATTGATGACATGGGTGACGTTGGCGATATCGAGACCGCGGGAGGCAATGTCGGTGGCCACAAGAATCTTCGTCTGGCCGGTTTTAAACTTTTCCAGAGCCCGGGTCCGCGCTTTTTGCGGCAGGTTGGAGTGCATCGCCTCGCAGGGATAGCCGTGCTCCTTCAGCCAGCGGGTAATCCGGTCGGCCCCGACCTTCATCCGGCAAAAGATAATCATGCTGTCGATTTCCATCTTCTCGATCAGCGCGATAAGCAGATCGAATTTTTGCATGGCACCGACCGGGTAGATCTCGTGCTTCACGGTTTCGGCGGGCGAGAGCTTGATGCCAATCGTGACTTCGACCGGATCCTTCAGGGCAAAAGAAATGAGCCGCTTGATCTCCTCGGAGACGGTGGCGGAAAACAAGAGGGTCTGACGGTTCTTGTTACAGAGCTTGATGATACGCTTCACATCATCGACAAAGCCCATGTCGAGCATGCGGTCGACCTCGTCGAGCACAAGCACCTCGATGGAGCGCAGGTCAAAATTCTTCTGCTGGATGTGGTCGAGGAGACGTCCCGGGGTGGCGATGACAATATCGGCCCCGTCATTCAATTCCTGAATTTGCTTGCCGTAGCCCACACCCCCATGGATGAGGCAACACTTGGGCGCACAATATTTCCCGTATGACTTGAACTGATCTTCGACCTGAGCAGCCAGTTCGCGGGTGGGCCCGAGAATCAGACAACGGGGCGGCGCCCCTTTTTTGTGCCCGCCAAGGCGGTGCAGAATAGGCAGCGCATAGGCAGCGGTCTTACCGGTGCCGGTCTGGGCCGAACCAATGACATCCTTGCCTTCAAGGATATGCGGGATGGCGCCCTCTTGAATAGGAGTCGGCTCTTCGAAGCCGAATTCGTCGATCGATTTAAGAATGGACTCGTCGAGTCCGAGTTCAGGGAAGGTCATACTAAGTCTGGTGGGTTAAAACGCCCGGCCAACTTTCGTATCCGGGTCCTGGCCGGACGCTGCGGTCAGCATCCGGAAGAATCTGCGACGGTGCATGTATTCCATTCTGTAGCAAGGAGAAAGAGGAAAGCTGATCCTCAGGCTCGACTGAGGCCGGAATTGCCTTATCGGCGTGGTATCTATTGACACCGCAACGGCATTGTAAAGGGTACCTGCAGTCTAACCTCAAAAGAAATAGCAAGGCATGCACCACACCATTAAATTTCTGACCGGCCTGGCCGCGACTCTACTCTCCCTCAATTGCCATGCCGGCAGCTTCCAGGAAGCCAGCCAGCACCTTGATACCGACGGATCACTCGTCGCGTTTATGGATTTCAAAGGCGACGGCAAAGAAATCGGCGACCAACTGAACGCAATTTACGCCGACATCCTGAAGGCCACGCCTGAAATGATGCCGATCCCGATCGACTTCAATCAGCTCTTCGACAGCTTGGGCTTCGGCAGTTTTGAATCGATCGGTATAAGTTCCAAAGAGCTCGGGCCGGGCTTACACGTAAACCGTTCCGTCGGGCTTTTTAACGGCAAGCCCGAGGGCCTTTTTGGTTTATATCAGATGGAAGGGGCTGGCCCGACCAAATTTGAAGCAGCACACCTGGCCCCGGCGGATGCGCACGTAGCCGGATCCGGACCGGTCAACCTCGCACCGCTGGCCGAAAGTTACCGCACGATCATGATGCAAACCATGGGACCGATGGGCGAAAAGATCGTTCAATCGCACATGGCAATGCCTATCCTCGGCACCGAACTCACGCCCGAATCACTCATCGAGGAGTTGAGCGGCTACTGGAACATCGCCTACAAAATCGATTTGTCCAATGCCGAGCAACCGGAGTTCACGGCATGGGCCTGCGTCAAAGGCGGCGCGGGCATCGTGGCGAAGCTCAAACCTTTGAGTGAAAGCATGCCGGTCGTCTTCAAGGAAAGTAATGGCACGCTCACCGCGGACTTTTCCGCACTGACAAAGGAAGCGAAGATGGGCCTCTTCCTCGAAGCACGGCCCAACGGCGATCTGGTCCTCTACACCGATGCAACATGGACCGACCAAAGCGAAGGACCCCGACTGGTCGAAACCCCGGAATACAAGGACATGACCAAGGACCTGCCCACGGAAGCCATCTGGTATTCCTATTCGGCCGGCATTGATCTGATGGACAGCTTTAAAAGTGAGCTATCGACTGACCCCATGATGGGCACCTACTACGATGCGATCATGAAGGCTTATGGCTTGCTTTTAGCAGACTTCTACAAGCCTACGGCATCGGCAGCCTACTACGAGGGAGACGCACTGGTTTCCGTCTCTTACGGAAGCTACTCCTATAAGCAGGCGATCATGTTGGTCCCCAGCACGATTGTCGGGGTCTATGCAGGCATCGGTTTTTCCACCTACCGGGCCTTTCAATCCCTCGACCAGGTCAGTGCCGTTTCCCAGGAAAAGGCCGTGACCAATAACCTGCGCCAGATCGCCTCTGCCGCCGACCAGTATTTCCTGGAAGAGGGCAAGGCCGAGGTGACGATCGAAGACCTGGTCGGCCCGGGGAAGTACATCCGGTCACTGGAACCGGTCGCCGGGGAAAGCTACGAAGGCATGGTGATCAAAACCACCGATACGGAAATTAGCGTAACACTCGGCAATGGAGAAATCATTGCCATCGACTTTTAAATTACAGGTTCACCCTCCCGGAAAGAGCCGCTTGCTTCCCTTTCTTCAAAAGGGCTCAACAGGTCCGGCGCGAACTGATTCATCGCCCGGACTAAAAGGGAAAACCTATCGAAAAGTGTAGCGTGCCGTCCGGATCACGCTCACGCGGGTTCAGATTGTGTCCGTATTCGAGCCGAATCGGACCCACCACCGTCTGATAGCGCAGCCCCAGGCCTGCCGATGCCAGAACTTCACCATCACCACCAAATCCACCGTCGCGACTAAAGCCGGCGGCATCAAGGAATCCGACAACCGAGACGTCGCTCAAAATACGTTGCTCGATCTCAATGTTTGCCACCCAAAACGACTCAGCGCCCAGAGGATCTCCGTCATCGCCCAAGGGAGTCGCTTCGCCCTGCTGAAAGCCGCGTACGGAATTTTCACCACCGGGGAAGAAGCGTTCATTAAAAGGCAAGTCCATCCCACCACCGAGCAGAGCACCGCCCTTAAGCCCCAGATGCAAAATGGTGCTTTCACTGACGGAGAAGTGATAACCACCGCCGACCTCAAGCTTGTGAAAATTGACATTACCTCCGAGCGCCCGGTTTGCCGTCTTAACGGTGGTGTATAGATTATAGCCGGAGCTGGGAGCGAGCACGTTGTTCCTCCGGTCCAAACTCAGACTGAGCGATACGCTGGCCACCTGCGCATCGTCCCGAACAGCCAGCATGCTTTCATCGATTCCGTCGGCCCTTTCGTTGAACCAACCGTATTCCAGCGCGAGACGAACCCCCGAATCACCGAGCAACTTGGATACCCCGAACAAACCACCCTGCCGGGAGCGGTCGTACCCGATCTCCTGCCGGGAAACGTATTCCGCCTCCACATAGCCGGTGAAGTCGCTGCCGAACAACTGGGGAAGCTGATAATCGGACGCCAGGTGAGTCGCCTTAACACTCTGCTTCGCATTCAAGGAATAGCGATGTGCCCTGCCCCATGGATTCTGGTGTGCCCAGCGGAAGCCAAGCCTCGCCTGCTCATAGCTCCCCCAACCGGCGAGCAACTGCAGCTTTTTTCTGGTATCGGGAGTTAAGCGATAGACGGCCACCCGGGAGCCATCTTCCCTCCGGTCATAATTCAACTCTACTTGCTTATAGATACCGAGCGCCATCAAACGCCGCCTCGCCTTATCCGTCTCCCGAGGATCCAACAAAGTCCCCGGCTCCAAATCGGCTTGCCGCCAAAGGATACTGTTTTTCGTTTTATCGTCCCCGACAAAGCGGACGTCGGACAAAGTAACCTGCGGTCCCGGTCGAAGCTCAAAAGACACGGCTTGAAGAACACCGTCCGTATCCCCGCGAGTATCAGCCAAACGGCTACGCACCGCCACATCCGGGTAGCCAGCGCTGTAAGCGACGTTCCGAAGGTTCGTCCGCGCCTCGCGGAGCCAATCCGGGTTAAAGATCGATCCTTCAGGAAATGCAACCGGCTCGAACCAACCGGTTGCCTCAGCGGGCACATCGAATGAAACCGAGCCAACCCGGTAAACGGGGCCCGTCTCCAGAACAAGTTCGACCCAGACCGCCCCCGTTGATTCATCGGTGTCGACCTGTTCCGATACCACCCGGGCGCCGGCATAACCCTGGGCTTTCAAGGCACCCAATAGCCGGGTTTTACGTCGTGTGAAATTTTCAGACGTGTAAGCGAGATCTTTCTTACGCGTAACCAGGCTGCCCCCCGGCACGAAGAAACGTTCGGGATCGCCAAGTTCGACGCCCGACAAACCCTTGATTTCAACTGACTCGTAATAAAAGAGCGGCCCCCGACGAATCTTGAAAACGACGGATTCGGCCTGAAAACCCACCGGCAACTGAACGGCATACGGCGTTTCCCATTCGGCCACGGACCGCTCCGTAGCACCAGAAAAGCTGGCCGTAACGGCGGGATTCAAATATCCTTGGCGACGCATTTGCTCCAGGAGCAGAAAAGCACTATCTTCCAGGATCGTCGAATCCAGCGGCACAGCCTTCTGATGATCCAGGCCGAGAAGAAAGCTCAACCGCTGATCCATGCGCCGCTCCCCGAGCCAACCGAGGCCGTCGATTTCAATGTTGGACTGCGCCCTCAAATCCGGAGCAGCGACCGATATCAGGCACCCGAGGAAAAGACATATTTGGCTGGCCAGCTTCATTTCTCAAAAATCGTCCAGAGGAGATCGGTGTTATAATTATCGTAGGCATCGTATTCACTATTCAGATACACATCTTCATTGACTTCGTAACGCACGCCCAGGGTACTTTTACCGCTACGCGTCGTCTCCTCGCCGACATCAATCGTAATACGATCAGCAAAGCTTTCGTTCATCCCTCCGGCCCCGAGCAGACCGCGCCCCAGATAGAGCCCGACCGATCCGGCTCCGCCGCCGGTGGTGCTGCCTGTACTGAGCAGACGCACGATAGAAGCGTTGGGAAGGGGCGGCGTTGCATCAAACTGGATTTGCGGATCAGACGCTGTCCCGCTCACATCCATAGTGATCACGTGTGTGCCTGTGCGCGCCGTGCCGGCCACATCCAACCGCAAGGCATCCGGCTGGCCGGATTCTATGTAGGCTTCACCTGTGTCCAAACGTACCTTCGCTCCAGGAAAGCTGAGGCTTCCTTCAGCAATCCGGATCGAGCCCAGAAGCAGGGGTTCTCCGAGGCGGCCCGTCAGATTCAATCCCGCGGAGAGAACCGATTGAAAATAGGGGCTTCTCACTCTTAAAAAGCGTTCGCCCTCAATCCTGAGATCGAGTCCCCATCGACTGAAGGGTTCTTCTTCGATGGCAAAGAAAGGAGGCTTCGACGAAGGTCCGGAGCGAACCGCCGGTGAGAGCGGATCAAACTCAACCAGCATCGTGCTCGAACGAAGCCCCATCCGCCCTTGCAAGGCCGGAGCCGACTGGTCACTTTTTTGGCTCAGTTTCAGATCCAGGTCACTCCGAAGTATCATCTCGGGGCGACGGACAATGGGGACGTTCTTTCCTTTAATCTCCGCTTGCCAAATTATCTCCGGCCAATCGGCAAAATCCATCTGACCTTGCAAGGAAACCGGGCTGCCTCCCACCCGCGCGCCCGCTTCGACAATCCTGAGAGCACGACCTTCGAAGCTCAACGCACCGCTGCTTGAATCGACCGAAGGCAAGCTGCGGGTCGGCCGCAGTCCAAGCTCTTTAAACTGCAGAGACCCGCCGAAACCAGAGTCGGGGTCATGACGCAAGCGACCTCCCACCAGGCCACTGCGGCGCAACATGGAAGGCAGATACGGCGTCCAGTTTTGTAACTCCCATTCGGCAAAGCTCAGCTCAAAAGCACCAGCTAGTAAGGCATTGAACCAATCAGCGGATTTGCTGCCTTCAAAGAGCGGGAAGGTCTCCAGTGGCCATCTGCCCGACGCTTCGACCAGCCCGCCCCGGATCCGCGCCTTCAACCTTTTAAGATGCAATGATTGCCCGTCCAACCCGAGCCTGACTTCGATGTCGTTCAAACCGGGAAGCTCAACTTGCTTCGGACCTTCGCCAAGCGTTTCCCGCAATTTAATCCCGGGTAAAAATGCTTCGAGACGGCCATTGGGAGATCGTAACGTTCCGTCGATTTCCAAATTCAATCTTGGCGGCTCGACTGCCAGTTCGGAAAACTTTCGAATCAGTTCGGATACCGCATCTGAAGGTTTCATGCCCAGTTGAAGCCGTATTGCACCGTCCCGGTCGGGCTTGAGCACCGGGCCACTCTCCCCGGTGGCCCACTCGAGGCGAACCGGCAAGTCTGCCATCACCTCAATGAGGGATGCATCGCCCAGTACGACACCCAACGATGGCACCTCCGTCCTTTCTCCGATGCGAAGCCCCTCAAGATTAATCTGCAACTCACCCAATTCGAACGAGTCGTCCGTTGCCGTGAGGCTGAGCTGGCCCGCGACAAAGGGGCTGAGTTGAGAAACCGTGAGATCAGCGGACCGGATCCCGTATTGCGGAAGTGGCGCGTCAAGCCATGGATTCAACCAATCAAGCTGAAACTCCCGGCCCGCAAGTAAGAGCGGCCCCTGGCTGGTTTTACTGATCCGCCACGCCGAGTCAGGCCCCGCGAGCAAAAACTCTTCCAGGGCCAACTCCTCAAACCGGCGGTGAATGGAGCCCTGCACAGGGACACTGAAAACGCCTGGTGCCCCAAGTTCCCACCGGGTCCTTCCGTCGACTTCCCAGAGAAGACGATCGAGCGAACCATGAAGCACCTCTTCACTCAATTCCTCGAGTTCGAGAGCTAGGCCTAGCTGCTCCCGCCCATGAACCAATGTCGCCTCCATACGAATATCGCTCGCTCCCGTCCCGGAAGCGGCCCCAGTCGCCCGGAATACCTGCAGCCCAGGCGGCTGAACCGCAGGGACTTCCCAGACAGCCGACCATTGCGGGGCGGATCGCGGCCCTCCGAGGCCCCCCTTCACATAGGCGGTTTCACGGAGCAGGTCGGGCAAGCCCATTGAATCAGCCCATTCCGGACTGAAAGACGCCTCGTAATCGAAATCAATCAGCGACTGACGAAAGTTCACCGAGCCATTCAGTTCGACCTGCGCCAGACTGGCTTCATCAAAAGCCACTTTCACCTTTTCCAGCTTGAGAGCTTCCTTATTGATTGAGCCGACCACCTCCAGATCGCTTGCCGGATATGCCTGATACACGACCGAACGCCCGCTTAGTTCGAAACGCAATTGCGCAGGAGGCTGGAAGGTAAGGTTCCCTGCCAGCATACCACCCGCCGAAACAAAGGGTTGCCTGGAAAGGTCCGCCGACACCCGAAAGTCTGCTGTCTTTTCCAGCTCCAATTCAGGCAGACGAATGACCAATGGTGCCTCCAAAGCTGCCTTGGCCCAGGGCGCATCGACCTTCAAGCCGAGAATGCGCAACTCCCGAAAATCTCCTTCAAAACTTGCGGCACCGGTGGCAGCCGCCGGATGCCCTTCGATCTCCAAGCCGGCGTTCCACTCAACCCCGCCCTCGTAACGCTGGCCTGCCCACTTTAGATCGGCCCGGCTCAGGTGGACGGAATTAAGCCCGGGGGCATGCGCCCTTTCCACCAGTTGCTGCGGCAGTGAAAAGTTCCCGCCCCGAAGCCTGGCTGCATGGGGCACGATCCCCGCCCCTCGCCAAACTGCTTCGAAATGCATCACCTGCCTTGCATAGGTTAGCTGCGCATTTAGCTGTAATTGTTCTGAAGTAGGCTCCAATCGGGCCCGGGCCTCAAATCCGAGACTGGGGTCCGACGCCTCGAATGACCACTTCCCGGACATGAGCGAAAGGGAAAACGGATACATTTGCTCCGTGCTACCGGCATAAAGTTCCGCTTCGAGGTCGCTCCCATCGAAACGAAGGTTTTCTGCCCGCATGGTCACGTCACCACCAGAGTTTCGAAGCGAAAGCTCCTGCAAATACAGCGGCGGCAGCCAGGGTCTGACTTTCGAGAGCATTCGATCCGCAGCCTCAATCGTTTCGGGCAAATCAATCGCCTCTGCCTCAGAATCATTGCTTCTGTTTTCTGAAGGCAACCGTACGGCGACAACGCCCAGCTCCAGTTGCTGGGATGCCGACCATGCCGCCGCAAACCATCGCGCCCGCGCGTAGTCCCAAAGATTCGGCACCTCCACAACATCGACCAGAAGCTGCAAACCGTCATCAGCTTGATAGCCGAGCCCCTTCAATCGCATGCGGCCTGTTTCGGTGCGCTCAGCGGACTCGACCGAGAGACCGGAATGGGCAAGCAGTGCCGGTGCCATTTTCGGCAACCACCACTGGCTGGACCAAAACGCCAGAAATATGCTCATCAGCGCAAGGACCAGCGCAGAACCAAGCGGAAGTGGCCGAAAGAAGCGCATCGCAAAACAAGGTATCATGCATAAGGATGCACACAACTGCTTTTAGGATTTGGCGGAGTCGAAAAACGCTGTTCCGGACAAAGCATGACTTGCCCAGCCCGCGCGGATCCCATTTATTCATCACATGGCATCCGGCTACCGAGGGCGTATTGCACCGACACCGACGGGGTATCTCCACCTCGGTCACGCCCGCACATTCTGGATCGCAATGGAGCGGGCCAAAGAAGCCGGAGGAAAATTGATCTACAGGGAAGAGGACCTCGATCCCCAGCGCTGCAAAAACGAATACGCCGACGCCGCGATGGAAGATCTCAAATGGTTTGGCTGCCGTTGGGAGGAAGGGCCGGACGTGGGCGGGCCCCACACCCCTTACCGCCAGAGTGAGCGGAGCAGGCAGTTTTTGAATGCCTGGGAAAAGCTGAAGGATGCGGGAGCGATCTACCCCTGCGACAAATCCCGGAAAGACGTGGCCAACGCGGCCCGTGCGCCTCATGCGGAGGACAACGATGCCGAACCAATCTACCCGGAAGCATGGCGACCACCGGCGGGCACCGGACAAGACGCCAGAGAACCCGGTGCCAGCAACTGGCGCTTCCGCGTGCCGAACGAGCGGGAAATCCTCTTCGACGACGGGCGGTTGGGGCCCTGCGAATTTGAATGCCTGCGGGACTTCGGCGATTTCCTTGTCTGGCGCAAGGACGGGGTGCCCGCTTACGAACTGGCGGTTGTGGTCGACGACGCCGCCATGGACATTACCGAGGTGGTGCGCGGGGAAGACCTGCTCATCTCCACAGCCCGGCAGTTACTCATCTACGAAGCGCTGGGGCTAAAGCCACCGGCATTTTACCATACTCCGCTAATGGTCGATACTGAAGGTCAGCGATTGGCGAAGCGGCACCGCTCACTCAGCCTGCGCGAACTACAGGAAGCGGGACACAAACCGGAAGCGCTCCGCCAGTCAGAAGACTGGTGGTCGGGGCTGGACGACTAACTTATGGAAGAAGAACTGCAACAACTCGAAGCGCTGAAAGAACAGCTGATCGTATATCTCGCGACAAACGGCGTACAACTTGTGATCGCCGTGCTGATCCTGCTGGCCGGTTTCTGGATCGGGAAGAGTGTTGCCAATCTGATTCTCAAGATTTGCGAGAAGCGGCAGATCGATCTGACCCTCGCCCGCTTTTTCTCGGGCTTTGCCAAGGTGCTCATTATCGCCTTTGCCTTGATCATGTCGCTGAGCAAGGCGGGCATCGAGATCACCCCCTTCATTGCACTGCTCGGTGCCAGCGCCTTCGGTCTAAGTTTGGCCGTGCAAGGTCCGGTCTCGAACTACGGAGCCGGCATTGTACTGATCGTCACCCGTCCTTTCCGTGTCGGTGACACGCTAACCGTCAGTGGCCAAAGCGGAGTCGTCGACTTCGTCAAGCTCGGCAGCACCGAGCTGACCAACGAGGACGAAGAACGCATCACGATTCCGAACAGAAAGGTGCTGGGTGAGATCTTCACCAACTCGCACGAATATAGAATCGTCGAGGGCGTTGTCGGGATCGACTACGCCGCCGACCCGGAGCAGGCAATCGGATGCATCACGCAAGCGGTCAAATCCGTAGATGGCTGCGCCGAGGACCGCGAGCCGGTGATCGGTATCGATGCCTTTGCCGACTCTTCAATCAACATCGGTTTCCGCGTCTGGGTGCCGACGAACAGCTACCACCGTAAGCGATTCGCGTTGAACCTTGCCGTGTACCACGCCCTGAAGAAGGCCGAAATCACTATTCCGTTCCCGCAACGCGACGTGCATTTGATTCGTTCAGAAACCGAGCAATAAGACAATCACCGCGAGGCTGAAACAGAGCAAAGCGGAAAACGGACGAATCTTATTGAGCGACTTCAGGGTAATCCGTACCGGCACGCGCCTGGCAAAAAAAAGGGAGAGAAAAGTGAATTGCCCCCACCACCAGCTCACACCGATGACGGCTCCTACCAGAACGTAAGGCACCACCGGCCAGGCCGGAGGGTTGTTCAAGTAAACCCCTGTCGCCATGAGTATGGCCATCGCGGCAGGCAGTCGCAGCGGCATGGCGAGCGAGCGGTTCAAGGCATTCCGGAATAAGACCGCTTCGGAAGGCAGTTCCGCAGCGTAACTGAGATCATCTGCTTTTCGGGTACGGAGGAACTTGACCCCCATGTAAGCCAGGACAAAGGAAGCGAAGGCATGCATCGCCTCGCCGACAAAAACCAGATGCCGCGACATCATCATCAGTCCGGGAATCGCCACGATCAGCCACACCAGTTGGGACAGCCAGAAGCCCAGTCCGACCGCCATCACCTGTGAGGGACGTCCCGCCAAGCCCACCTTGGCCAGCCAAACCGTTCCCGGAAAGAGCGTGAGGGATAAAATAAAACCGGCTGTGATGCCTTCTAGCATATTCTTAGAATGAACGTAGTCACCGTGCCTGGACAAGCTTCGTTACGGGGAGCTTATGCACGTATCCGGAGTCGCCGAAGCTCCGAAAGCCAACGCGCCAGAACCATGACCGGGAGCACGACGAAATAGGCACCGGCAAACAATACCCCGCCGTGAGGCATGAAGACCGTGAATAACGCGGCCAGTAGGAGGCCCAAGAGGATAAGCGCGGGAAACGCATCGCTGTGCCAACGCCGAAGCAGCAAGCCGCGCCAGGCCGGCCTTAAAAAAAGCGTCCCGCCAAGCAGGTGGGCAAACAACAAGCAAACCACCAGCAATAAGCTGTAGAACTGCCGCAACCCGGGACCACCGATCCCGGCGGCGGAGGCCAAGAGAAGCAAGCCGCCGTTCAAGCTGAAGACAAGCGTGAGGCAGAGGCGGACGGCAAGAGGTGACATTGATGCCATCCGCGAAAACGGCTCGCCGCTGATCCGGTAACCGAACCGGTGCAGTTCCCCGGCCAACCGACAGAGATCAAAATCACCCGGCTCCCATGCCAGGCTGAGGCGCCCCGAATCCAGGGCTACCTTGGCCGACAAAACACCGGGTTGACGTCCGGCGAGTTCCTCCACCAACCAGGCACAACCCATGCAGAACATCCCCTGAACCGGAACCGTAAGCTGACACCCGGGGCCACTTTCCGCATCCTCTTGTAGTTTTTTTATCGATACAGTGTTCACTGCGCCAAAAGGAAGATCCCCGACCGGCTTGCCCGCCCTGTCCTGCTTCGAATAGTAATCCTCAAAGCCACCTTCCCGGATCATCCCATAAACATGCTCGCAACCGGCACAGCAAAACTCACCCCGACCTTTCGACCGGTGATAGGGAATGCCGCAATGCTTACACTGTTTCATAGTTGGCCGAGCCCGAGTCTGTTCACATTCGAAATCAAGGTTAAGCTGGCTGACTCTTTAAACCACGCTCCCACATCACAAACAAGTAGTCTTGCAAGTTGTTCCCGGATTAACAATTATAATGCCTATAAGCAGTTCTATGAGCGACGATCTTTATCAAATTATCTACATTAGCACGGCGAATGCCGGGTTAACCGAAGATTCTTTGCTGGAACTACTTTCAGCCTCCCAGAAGCGCAACGCCGCCCGGCAAATCACGGGGATCCTGCTCCATTCCGACGGTAACATTATTCAGGTGATTGAAGGGCCCGAAGCGAAGGTCAAAGGCCTCTACGAAAAAATTTCCGATGATCCGCGCCACCGCGGGGTCACTTTGATTTCGGGTCGTTCGGTGCAACGGCGTGATTTTCCGAAATTCAAAATGGGCTTCAAACGGGCACGGAGTAAGGACTTCAAAGCACAGCTACCGGGTTTTACCGATGTGGTGGAAAAGGGCAAAGTTACCGATGAGGAACTGGCCGGGCTATCCAAGCTGGTTTCGGTCTTTATCCGCACCTTTGCCAAGTCCACGAACATCGACCGCTTTGGTTGTTAAACCAGGTCGAAGCGTTCGATGCCCTTACGGACATCGGACAGGAAAGCGGCTGCACCGACACCATTGATCCAGCGGTGGTCGAATGTCAGCACAAGTGAGGCCACCTCCATGGGACTACCGTCTTTCGACTTCGGGTCGGGCTGTTGATAGGGCGCGCCGATAAAAAGCGTGGCGATGGCCGGAGGCACCACAATCGGGATGGCCGAGCGCACGTTGTAGGCGCCCATACTTGAAATGGAAAGTGGCACCCGGTTTTTCGATACGATCTCCCCGTGGCGCGTGCGTCGCAGGGATTCGTTAAAGACCTCGATAAAATCGTCCCATTCCACCTCGTTGACGTTTTTGACCACCGCGGTTTCCAGCTTATCGCCGGGCAATGCCACGGCCACACCGAGGTCGTAGCCTTCCGGATCGTAAACGAGTTCATCGCCACGCACCACTGAAGCGAAGCGCTCGTGTTTGCGCATGGCCTGAAGCACCGCCCAGGCCGTCATGGTCGCCGTCGAAAGCGTGCCGCCCGGTGTTTTCTTGCTGCGGAGGCGCGCATCGCGCACGGCTTCCCAGCGGCAGGTCATATCGATGGTCGCCGGGACAATGCCCTGAAGCTGCTTGACCGCTTCCTGGGAGAGGCCGCCGACGCGCTGTTGTTGCGCGCCCTCCTTTTGCTGGGGGGCCGAGGCGGAGGCCGCCTGAGCCACGGCGGCGCCCGATAGCGTTAACTGTACGAGATTCTGCCCGACGGTCACTTCATCATCCTCGCTCACGGCCCACTCCCCGAGCACGCCGCCGGCATCACACTCAATGGGGAACACGGCCTTGTCGGTCTCGACTTCGCAGAGCGCGTCGTCGGCTTTGACCACATCGCCGGCCTGTTTGAGAATCGAGACGATACGCGCGACGCGTATCCCCTCGCCGAGAATGGGCACGACGATATCCTTGGTCGCACCCGAGGAACCAGAAGCAGACGAATTCATTTTGTGAGTATTTTCCGGGTGGACAGTTGGCGCATCAGCGACAGCTGCAGAAGGTAACAGGGAGGACTCCAGTGAGCTCGCGAGCAGGTGTTCAAGCGCCGACTCGATCCGTTGCTTATCCGGCAGAGCGGCATACTCGTAGACCGGATTAAACCCGACGTGGACATCTCCCTTCGAGACGATGACCGGAGGGCTCTTCAGGGCGCTCAGGACCTCATGCCGCTCACACATTGTAGAAACGATCATCTGACCGACGCTGGCCGTGATATTGTCTTCCTGAACGATGAGCAGACGGCCGGTCTTTTGAACGGATGCGGCGATGGCCTCTTCATCCCAGGGAGCAATTGAGCGAAGGTCGATCAGTTCGATATCGAGCGCTTCCGCAAGTCCGTCGAGCGTTTCTTCAACCAGTTCGACGCAGTTCCCCCAGGTCACGAGGGTCAACAGTTCCCCCTGGCGAATGGTGCGCGCCTGCCCCAGCGGCACCGCATCGACCGAATCCCCCGCCGGCAACTCGGCCCACATCAGGTGTTTCGGCAGAAGAATGATGGTCGGATCCTCACCGTGCAGGGCTGTCCAGAAAAGCCCGGCGGTGTCGGCGGGCGTCGAAGGCACCACCACACGAATACCCGGCACACGGGCAAACGAGGCCTCGCCCGACTGGCTGTGCCAGAGCGCGCCACCCGGGAGATAGCCGCCGCAGGGCGCGTATATGACCAGAGGACACTTCCAATGCCCGAAGCTGCGCCAGCGCAGTGTCGCCATATTGGACACCAGCTGATTCCAGCCGGGGTAGATAAAATCGACGAACTGAATTTCAAAACAGGGGCGTTTCCCGTAAGAGGCCAATCCGACCGCCAGGCCCATGATGGTCGACTCCGCCAAAGGTGAATTGACGGCACGTGACGGGTCCTTGGTCGAGAGCCCTTTCGTCAGATTGAAAACACCTCCCTTGGGATCGGCGATGTCTTCGCCGAAAAAGACCACATCCGGCAACTCGTCCATGGCGTGGTGGAAGGTTTTATTGACGGCATCGAGCATTCGGCAGGAATCCCCAAGCGCCACCTGCGGTCCCGCATCGGGTGTTTGCACCGGTCCGGTCAGATGGGCTTCACCTTCCTCTGCCACGGGGTCGTCCGCGCCGGCCGCTTCCTGATAAATGCCTCGGATCTCCTCGCGGATTTCTTCTTCCAGAGCAGCGGCTTCTTGGGCGGTCAGCAGCCCGTCCTCGATCATGCGCTTTTGAAACACCGCGATCGGGTCGCGCTCATGCATGGTGTCGAGTTCCTCCACGGCACGATACATGCGCTGATCATCCGCACTGGAGTGGTTGGAAAAGCGCTCCACATCACACCAGATAAAGCCCGGCCCCCCGCCGTCGCGTGCCTTGGCCACCGCAGCCTGACCGGCGGCGGCAACCGCTTCGACATCACTCCCGTCGACACGCAACCATTCGTCCTGATCGAGCACCCCGAGCGCGAGTGGATTGGTTCGCGCCGTCCGCGTGCTGATGGCGATACGGTTATCCTCGACGACAAATACGATGGGCAAGCGGCGCTCCTTGGCGAAACAGACTGCCTCGAAAAAATCACCCTGTCTGGCCGCAGCCTCGCCCAGCGAGGCATAGACCACATTCGACTTGCCATCCAGTTGCATGCCCCATGCGGCACCGCAGGCCGGGAGCAGATGCGCTCCCACCGGCGACGGATGACTCCAGATATTCAGTTTCCTGTCACTGAAATGCCCGGTCAGCTGACGCCCCCCGCTCGAGGAGTCCCGCTTGGCGTAAAAAGCCAGTGCCAGGTCGTAGTCGCTGATGCCGCGCTGGATACAAAAACTGCGGTCACGATAGTAAGGGAAGGCATAATCGCCCGGCTCAAGATTCAGCGCCACCGCGGCCAGCGCCTCGTGCCCCATACCTGAAATGTGAAACCAGCCCTTGCCCTGACGGATGAGATTTTGCTCACGCAAGTCGCCAAGCCGACTGCGCCAAAGCACACGCAAGAGGGCCTTGCGAGCCGCAGAATCGAGAATTGAAGTTGGGGAATCCGCTTTGCTGGACATTGATAACGTAAGGAAAGCCTGTGGCGTAAAAGACGCAGAGTTCAAGCTAGATAAAGAGCCACAAATGAGGCAAGCAAGGCTGAATCAGTTTCCCAAAGGATACTTTTCCCGCAAAGCGGCGGTAACACTTAAAACGTAAAAGGCTCGAACGCCTACCAAACGTTCGAGCCTACTACTACCCTCTATACTAACCAAAGTACGTACGTGACAATTAACAATAAGTCGGACTAATCAAACATAAACTAAAGTTAAGTTAAACTAATCTTAAACCCTAATGGCTTCCTTAAGCTGTGCTTCAGCCTCGCCCTTGTGAGAAACGTATACCGCTTCAATTTAATTATGCTTCAATCGAATTGATGTAGCAGAGCCAGTCTCTGTCTCTATCCCGATATCTATGTATGAGGATGGCAGAGGACCCGTCTTCATCGGATTACGCCGAGGCATGCTGCCATAGCTACAAGCGAGACTACCGAGACAGACCTTTGCAAAGAAGGTATTATTTCTTCGCGACAAAAAGCCCGAGGCTCGCGGCATAGCCGTGCAGGAGCGTACGTCCCCCGACAGGCGCCAACTCGCCGTTACAGAAGAGACCGGACAAGGGCATCTCAGGCAAAAACTGATTGACGACCCCGACATCATGGTTCGAGACCCCGAACAGCGATGAGCCCCGACCGATGCAGTCGCACAGGCAGGCGCCATAGACGGCACGTTGCCCCAATTCGCGGAGGCGCTGCTTGAGCAATTCCTCAAAATCCACCGATGCCGTCACCGCATCACGAATTTGGAACTGCAGGTTTTGTCCGACACGAGGCGGTGTGGCGATTGCGACGGCTCCGGTTTGTGGATCGATCGCCGCAAGATTGCGCACGAGAAAATCGCCCGTGCCGAAGCTGGCTTTGTACTCATCCATGACCAACCCGATGAAGATATTGCCCCGGGCTTGTTGTTGCTCGTCTGAACTGAGTTCCTGAAGCGTATCGCGGAGGACTTCCAGGATGGGGCGATTCCCGACTTGGTGGATAATGTTATGATCGGCGCGGGTAATCGTCCAGGGAGAGCCCACGGGGCGACAGCCTTGGGAAAGCAAAGGCTCGATCGTCACGTCACCCTCAAGCGCCAATGCCACAGCGCCGCCTGAATGCACGTTCCCGTGACAAAACAAAGCCGTCGAATCATTGGCCGGATTGCCGGTGAACCCACCCACGGTCGGCCGGCCTTGCGTGGCCTGATCCCAGTCCCGCAGCCAGCTGTCGTGACTCAAATTCCCGGCGGCCGCGAGCAGGATCCATGCGTTGGCGGAAGCAGTGAGTGGCCCCATAGCACGTGACAAGCCAGAGCTGCCCCCTTCCAGCAGAAGCGATTCTTCCAGATGAATGGCGTGCGCACGCGTGCCGGGCAAGTGGTGCAGAGCGAGGCAAAAGCCCTCGCCTCCTTCCATTTCCTCTGAATCCGCGATCAAGCCATCCGCGGCACAGCCGAGGACAACGGGAGTCTGCGCGTAGATTCGAACAATTTCCAAAATCTCCCGTGCGTGCGGGAGCGCATCCGCCGCACAAAAAAGCAGTCCGAAAGTAACGGGGCCTGCCAGAACGGATCTTTGCTCCGTCGCCCAAGCCTCCACCTGCGACTCATTGAGAGGGAGGCTGAAATGCTGGACAACAGTGTGACAGGGGGCAACGGGCATGTAGCAAATGCGGCCGAATAGAAGTTGTGTCACACATAAACCCAATCTATGACCAGAGGCGAATCATTTTTTAGGAAAAACGGATGGACGACGCTTTACTCCAACAATTGCGCAGAAGTCAGGATGCTGAACTTGGGCTTCGAAATGCACTGGATGCAGCCTCCATCGGTTACTGGTCCTGGGTCACGAGCGAATCGATGCAGTGGGATGGCCACATGTTGCGCCTCTTCGGGATCCAACGTGATGAAGTCCCAGCGAACATGGATGACTTTCTGCTTCTGCTGGACCATGACTCACAGGAAGCCGCGGTCGAAGCGTTCGATGCCGCTCTCCGTGAAAATGACACGCTGAACCTGCCTGTCGTCGCGGAGAAGACAGGGCTGGAATTACAGATGCAAGGAAGGCCCTATTGGTTACCCGGAACCGAGGGCCAAGCACTGAGTGGCCTATGCATGGCGCGCTCCGGCGCGGGCGCATCGGAGGATGCCCCTTCACATGACTCGACCATGGAGCTGGCGAACTTTGCCTCGGTGGCCTCGCATGACCTGCGCGAACCACTGCGCATGATCAGCAGTTATCTACGCTTACTCGAGGAACGTTCGCCCGACTCTCTCGATGAGCGCGCACAGCGCTACATCAATTACGCCTGCGACGGCGCGGATCGTATGCGACGCTTGATCGAAGATTTGCTGAGCTATGCCCGACTGGACAGCGAAAGCGAACCAGCCGGACCCGTCGCGCTGACGGAAGTACTGAGCGAGACCATGAATATCCTCTCGAACAGCATTCGTGAGAGTAAAGCCGATGTCACTGTCACCTTTGAACAATCCCCTCTAGTGCTTGGCGACAGGACCAGCCTAGTCCGCCTGTTCCAGAATTTGATCGGCAATGCCATCAAGTTTCACGCCAAAGGCAAAAGCCCCAAGGTGCAAATCGGGTTGAAAGACGGCGATGAAGCAGCCGCTCCAGGCTTCTGGATCATTTCCGTCAAAGACCACGGTATCGGCATCGACCCGGAGCATCACGACTTACTCTTCAGCATCTTCCAACGGCTGCATACACGTGACGAGTATGAAGGATCAGGCATCGGCCTGGCCTCATGCCGCAAGATCGTCGACCGCCTGGGCGGGCGGATCGACTTCGATTCCAAGAAAGGCAAAGGCAGCACCTTCCGCGTCTACTTGAAAAAAGCGAAAGCCCGGAACTGCTGAGGCCGGTTTATGAGATTGATCTCAAGCCTGTATTCGAACTATCTGAAAAACATCTACCGATCTCATGGCGATCCCGACCTCCAGTAAGATACGCATATTACTCTTCGAAGATAATCTCGCAGATGCGAACCTCGTGAGCGAATATCTGGAACTGGCCAAGCTCGACTACGAAATGGTGGTGGCAAAGCGCCTGAATGAAGGATTGGAAAAAGTGCGGTCGGAAAAGTTCGAGGTCATTCTGCTCGACCTCTCTCTGCCTGACAGCAAAGGCATCGCCACGCTGAAGACGGTGCAGGACAGCGCAAGGGACGCCGTCATCATTATACTGACGGGCTCTGAAGACGAGGCCCTGTCTTCCGCTGCCTTGCAGGCCGGCGCGCAGGACTACCTGTTTAAAGACAAGCTCAACGGGGAAGTGCTCCGCCGGTCCATCCGTTACGCCATCGAACGCACCAACCTCACCCGCAAGTTGGAAAACCACGCCACCGAGACAGAGCACCGAGAGGCTCTGCTGCGTCATATTTTCGATGCGAATACGGATGCTATGCTCATCCTAACCCCGGAATACGAGATCAAGTTCTTTAATCCGGCGGCGGCGACTCTTTTGGAAGCCGACGAAGCCAGCCTGGTGGGAGAGACCTTTCCTTTCGAGGTCAGCACAACACAAATCTCCGAACTGGAGATCCCGGAAGCGAACGGCGCTTCCCGCCTGGTCGAACTGAGTGCAGCTGATCTGGTCTGGGAGGGAGAAGGCGCATTGCTCGTGATGTTGCGTGACATCACTCAGCGGCGCGCGGCAGAGCTTGAACTTAAAAGGGAAAAAGAACGTTTATCCGTCACGTTGGACTCGATTGTTGATGCCGTGATCGCCACGGATCAAAGCGGTGCGGTCGAGCGCATCAACCAGGAAGCCTCGCGGCTCACCGGCATCGCGGCTGATGACGCCACGGGCAAACCACTGAGCGAGGTACTGCGCCTGAGGAATCCGCACAGCGGCGAGCGGATTGAGGATCCGCTCAAGGATCTGCTGCGTTCCGACTTTGCCGAAGTCCTGGCCAAAGAAGGCCTGCCCCTCGAACGTGTGGATGGGAATGAGCCACTGCTCGTGACGGCCGAGATGCGCTGCATCCTCGACGATGGCGGCAAGCACCACGGCTGTGTCACCGTCCTGAGGGATATCACCAAACAGAAGAAGACCGAAGAGGAACTCTTTAAGAACGAGAAACTCAACTCCATCAGCCTGCTGGCCAGTGGTATCGCCCACGACTTTAACAACATGCTGACCGCGATTCTGGGCAACATATCGGTCGTCCGGATGGGGATCGATGAAGAGGACAAGAACGCCAAGAAACTTCTCGCGGCGGAGAATGCCGCCCTTCAGGCAAAATCATTGACGCAGCAGTTACTCACCTTCGCCAAGGGCGGGGCACCCACACTGGAAGTGACCACGATCGACCAACTGGTTGAAGAAAGTGCCCAGTTCATTTTGCGCGGCTCCAACGTAAAGTGCGAAGTGGAGAAGAAAGAGCCAATCTGGGCTGTGGACGCGGATAAGGGGCAGATCAGCCAGGTGGTGAATAACCTTATCATCAACGCCGACCAGGCCATGCCGGAGGGCGGAACGATTACACTTCGAATGGCCAACCGGCGCCTGCGGCACGGGGAAGTCCCCACCCTCAAAGCGGGCGAATACGTTTGCATCGAGGTTGTCGACGAAGGCACCGGAATCAGCCCGGAAAACATGAAGCGCATCTTCGACCCTTACTTCACCACTAAGGATGAGGGCAATGGATTGGGGCTCGCTTCATCCTATTCCATCATCAGTAGCCATAACGGCGCCATGACGGTCGAATCGGAAGTCGGCAAAGGCACCCGTTTTTCCGTTTACATCCCCAGGACGGAAAAAACCGAAGAACCGACACCGTCGCCGGCAGAGGAAGCGGGCAAAAAAGAACCGGAAAAGATCCACCAGGGCGGCGGGCGCATCCTCGTGATGGACGATATGGAAGCCATGATGATGGTGGCGGGAGAGATTTTGAAGGCGCTGGGCTACGAGGTGGAATTTACCACCAACGGCGAGGAAGCGATTGAAGCCTACAAAAAAGCGAAAGAATCAGGTAATCCCTTCGATGCCGTCGTTTTCGACCTCACGGTGCCCGGCGGGATGGGCGGCGAAGAAGCCAGTAACATCCTGATCGAATACGATCCCGATCTCATTGCCATCGCTTCCAGTGGCTACACCACTTCCAACGTGATGTCGGACTATAAGAACTCAGCCTTCAAGGCGGTGGTACCGAAGCCCTACCGCATCAAGGAAATGAGCGACGCGCTGAACCGCGTGTTGCAAAAGTAGCGGCCGCAAAGATGGCGCGGTTGTTGTTATTTGCCCGCGATGATCCCAGAGAGGTGTTCGACATACTTTTCCGCACCGCCACGGCGATAACCGGTTTTTTCGATTAGTTTCCCTTCGGAATCGAGAACTAGAATGGTCGGGAAGCCGCGTATGCCGTATTTTTTAGCCAAGGCTTCGTTCTGTGCTTTGGTTTCCTCGCTTTGCTCTTTATTGCGCGGGAAATCGAGCTCGACCAGAACTAGGTTTTCCGAGGCGTAGGTCTGGAAAGCTGCTTTGGAAAATACTTCCTTATCCAGTTTGATGCACCAACCACACCAGTCGGATCCGGTAAAGTTGAGTAGCATGGGCTTGCCATCCGCTTTCGCCTTGGCCTTCGCGGCATCAAAGTCAGTTATCCAGTTGGCTTCCGTGTCACTTGTGCTTTCCGCGTGGATCAGTGTCGTCGAAAAAAGGGCGGCGGCGATCAAAGCCAGAATGGATACGAGATAAGTTTTTTGTTTCATAAAGCATAGGATACATTGATGTTTGGTTTATTCCATCAGATTTTATGCATTCCTGCCAAGAGACGAAAACTGCGGCATGAAAGTTGCAAAAGGGAGGAACTAAGCTAGCAAATAACACTCAAAAAGAGACAAATTAACACACTATGACCTTTATATTTCTCATTATTGTCCCGATTCTCGTCGGCCTCTGGGCCCAGATGAAGGTGAAAAGCGCCTACAACCAGTACGTGCAGGTGCCTTCGCGCGGACGTATCACCGGGCGAGAAGCTGCCGCTGCCGTGATGGAGAGTGCCGGAATTTACGACGTCGAAATCGTACAGTGTCATGGCACACTGACCGATCATTACGACCCGACGCACAAGCGGCTAGCCCTCAGCCAGGATAACTACCAGGGCACCAGTCTTGCCGCGCTGGGTGTGGCTGCTCACGAGGCGGGCCACGCTATCCAACACAAGCAGGAGTATGCTCCGCTCAAGACACGAATGGCGCTCGTGCCCATCACCGGCTTCGCTTCGCAGTTGCTCCCGATTGTCATGTTTGGCGGCTTCTTTATGGGCTTCGGTCCGATTACCATCAACATCGGCATTGCGGTCTACCTCGTCTTGACGGTCTTCCAACTGGTGACTCTACCGGTCGAATTCGACGCCAGTACACGCGCCAAGAAGCAGCTTGTCGGCCTCGGCATCATCGACCGCGACGAACTCGACGGCGTGACCAAGACCCTCGACGCCGCCGCCTACACCTATGTGGCCGCCTTTGTCAGCAGCCTCGGCTGGTTGCTCTATTTACTGGCGGCACGGCGTTGATTCTGCCGCCGCAGTTGTCGAAATTCACAATTAATTCATTAACAGCTGCTTGCTAAATCTCGTACCCGATAACTTATTAAGTTATCAAGGTATGAGTTATAAGTTTTCAGGCCAGTTACTTGCGGGTGCTCTACTGTGTAGTGCTCTCTGTACGGTGCCGCTGTCGGCCATAAGCGAGGGCAACGTACTCGTCGTATTTAATTCAGCCAATGGCGATAGCCAGGAGGTTAAAGATTACTATGTAAGCATACGACCGGACGTATTGCAGTTTGATTTGGCAGATGGCAGCCTGACGTCCCCGACAATCAATTACGCTGATTTTGCCACAAAAATACGAGATCCGATCCGGCAGCACCTAAACTCGAATAATCTCGAACAAACCGTTGAAGTCCTGGTTTTAACCAAAGGCATCCCTCACCGGATACAGAGTTTGGACACAAATAATCCCAACGCGGGAGATGCCGGAGCGAGCGCTACCACGGCATACGATAATGGGAACGCCAGTTTTGCCTCCGTTGATTCTGAACTAACACTTTTACAATATGATCTGGATGACGGCGAGAACGGCGGCAACTATGATTCAAGTGCCGACAATGCGGTGTTGAATCCCTATTTTAACGAGACATCCGCATTCTCCAGTTTTTCCAGAAGTTCGATCGCAAATGGCGACCAGGTATTTTCCAGGAGCAACAATGTCTACGGTTGGTGGGCCTTGGGTACTCAAGTTATCAGAGGTATAAATGTCAGCTTCACACCTTCCGATGCGGGCGACATCTACTTAACCGCACGGCTCGATGCATCCACCGTGGAAGACGTGAAAGCCATCATCGATCGGGCACAGGACATCGCTTTCCGACGCGACATCGACGCTGTTATTTTTGACGGCGACGGACGAAGTAACCCACTGGACGAGTATTCAGATCCATCAACCGGAACCGCCATAAACGATTATCCGGAAGCAGAAAGCACAGTCAGCGCCACATGGGATCAAGTTCTTCGCGAAAACAGCTCCAGCTTTGTGATTGGGAAAGCAGCCGGAATTGATTACTCCAACACCCTGCTTATCAATGGCCCGATCGCCCACCTCCACTCCTACGGGGTAAACCACAGTGGCACTAATTCACAGATACGGCCCTATCTGAACACTTTTGCCGGCCAGCTCGTACCGGGAGCCAGCTTTTCCGCCTACGAAAGCTTTGGAGCAAAGGGACTGGGCGGCCTGGGAAATTCAAACCAGGGACAAGTCGAAGAATGGTTTTCCTCGGGCGGCACTTTCGCCTCGGGACCGGTATGGGAACCGTTCACGTTCGGCATCCTGAAAAGTGAAATTTTCCTGGACCGTTTTTACAATCAGGGCTTCACCTACGTCGAGGCAGCTTGGGCTGCGATACTACAGATTTCCTGGCAGAGCGTCGTCATCGGCGATCCCCTGGCCACAGCATCTTTCAGAGCCTCGTCAGAATATGAGAGTTGGGTGTATGCCGGTACCGGCACCACGCCTGATGTCGAGGTAACAGCAGGATTTGATGATGACTACGACCTGGACGGTCTCGAAAATGGCTTGGAATATACCTTAGCCCTCAATCCTGATGCTTCAGATGTGAACTCGAACAAGTTGCCGGAATTCACTCTCAGCAGTGAGAATAAAGTCGTCACATTCACACTTGCCGATCCGGTTCCTACAAATCTCGACATAACCGTAGAGATGAGTCCTTCACTTGAACCTGGCAGCTGGACCATCATTGCAACCCGAGGAAGCGGCGGCACTTGGTCCGGGACTGCTACTGTCGTAGAAAGTAACACTGCCAGTGGCAACGAGGTCGAGCTGATCGACCATACCACCGGCCTGGATGATCGCCGTTTCTACAGGATATCGGTGACGCAAATTTAGTAGACCATCGTGCCGCGGAGACCGGAAAAGCATCGACGCATGATTGAGCTTGACCCGCAACAAGTCGCGGACAACGTCCTCATCTTCTGAGTCGGGCCGTAGCGCAGTCTGGTAGCGCACTTCGCTGGGGGTGAAGGGGTCGCAGGTTCAAATCCTGTCGGCCCGACCATTTTTCTTTTTATTGAATCGGCAACCAGCTGCCGATTTTTTTGTCTACTTCGCCGTGCTAAAGTTTCTGATCAGATCTATCCTTGTGGGCGCAGCACTGCTTCAGTTCGCCTCTGCGCAAAACCGCGAAGTTTTGGGCGAATACAAGATAGCGATTATCGGGCGCGACCAGGAAGACACCATTTATCAGGCCGCGCATCTGGGCGCCAAAGACGCCGCTCTGGAAATGAGCAAGAAGTATGCGATTGATGTGGAGCTGCTTATTGCCACGCCGGAAGCTTCCCAGGGCGGCTCACAACCTACTTCTCTGGCAGAACTTTTCGTTGATGAGGCCGACGGATTCATCATCAGCCCCGGAGCAAGTGACGTCGTGGCCTCATCGATCAATTTTGCCATGCAGCAGGGGCAGGAGGTGATTTTCTTTGAGAGCAAGCTGGAAGAGGTTGAACCGATGGCGGCGATCCTGGCCGACGAGAAACAGGCCGGACGCCTGGCGGGAAAGGCCATATTGAAGAGGCTGCCGACACAGGGGCGTGTCGCAATCCTGACGAGCACATCCCCCACCCCGCAGCTGAAAGAAAGGCTCGACGGTGTGCGCGCCGCGCTCGGCTACCGGCGTATCGAAAAAGTCATTCCCACCGAGCCGAACTACCACGCCGCGATCAAAACGATCCGTGAGGCCGAGGAAGCCGACCGCAACGATCATATCAAAGGATGGATTTTTCTGGAAGACTGGCCCCTGCTCGGGATGCCGGCGCTACCCTGGAAACCGGGACGCTTACCGGTTGTCGCCATACAATCTTCACCGTCGGCCTTCATCTATACCGACAAGGGCTACCTCGAGGCCCTGGTCGTCCACCCCTACTACGAATGGGGCTATACCGGAGTGGTGACCATGGTCGAAAAACTGCACAATGACAAAGCTCCGGAGACCTCCACCATCCTGACCCAGCCGAAGGTCATCGATTGGCGGAACCTGAAAGACTACCGCGAGCAGTGGCAGACTTGGTTCAAGTAATACCCGCGACTAACTTTTATCGGTCATACGAATCCACAAAACAGAGTTTTGACTTGTGCGGGCGATATCCAATAACGCCTCAGGCCACGTCGCCTCACTTGTGAAAGCGGGGTGATCGAAATATCGCATTAGCCTTTTTGTCGGAAAAAGTCACGCACTGGTCTACGTTAGAAGCTAAAGTCGAAATGCTTCAACTAGGGGCGCAACAAAACTTTACCCAGCTTCGGGCTCTTGTCGTGCTGAATGGCCTCCTGAATTTGCGGGAGCGCATAGGTGGCCTCGATCGGCAGCTTCAGCTGCCCTTCCCGCATCATGGTGTAGACCCGGTCCATGACTTCGAGGACGGCATCCGCACCCTCCGTTTTACAGAATTTATCCCACCAGAAACCGACGAGGCGGACGTCATTGAAAATCAAAAAGCGGGTGGGAAAGCGCACTTTATCCGCGACCATGCCGCCGAAAGTAACCTGCGTCCCGCCATCTCCAAGCGCCTTAATCTGGTCGATCGCGCTCTCGCCGCCGATTGAGTTGAGCGCCAGTTTGACGGGGGCACCGCCGGTCAATTCTTTCAGCTTTTTGGGCCATGCCGAGCCTTCCAACACCACCTGATCGGCACCATAGGCCAGGAGCGGCTCAACCAGCTCCTCGCGTCGCACCTGACTGATGGTTTTCAGCCCCATGGCTTTTGCCATCTGTATCACGGAAAGACCCACTGCGGAATTGCCCGCATTTTGCACGATCCAGTCGCCCTCCTTCAGATCGACGATTTTATCCAGCAGGCAAAAAGCCGTAGGCGGATTGATAAAAGAAACCGCCGCCTGCTCGACCGGCACCGACGCATCCACTAAAAGCAAATCTTCAGCAGGCATACAGGCATACTCCTGCCAGGTGCCACCGTCGGGAAAGCGCACGTGCGCACCCGTCTGAACTGAATCAACCCCCTCACCCAGAGCATCGACCGCGCCGACGCCCTCTCGGCCCGCCACCGCAGGCAGCTCACGCAAACTGCCGTAGCTGCCCCCGATCATCCCGTAATCGGAGGGATTGATGGTGGCGGCGAGTAATTTGACCCGCACTTCACCGGGGCCGGGCTCAGGCACTGGCAGCGATTCCACCCGAAGTACTTCCGAGGGGGCGCCGAATTCATGGTGACGAACTGATAACATATCGCTCATCCCCCCAGCGAAAGAAGAAAGCCGCTGCAGAGCAAAAGAAATACCCCAGTCCGGAAACAAATGAGTCGGCCGGTCCATTTCTATCCGCGCTTAAAAATAATTAGAATTATTACAATTATCGCTTGATTCTGTAAGGCAACCCCTTTTATTGAGATCCATAGCCAGCAATTAGAATAATTCTAATTATCAATATGCAACTCACACCGGAATATAAAGAACGTCTCGACAATGCCTTGGAGCGCAGCGGTTTACGCGCGACCAAGCAGCGCGAACACATCTTCTCCGTCCTTCTAGAGAAGCTGGACCATCCGACGGCCGACGAGGTTTATGCCCGTGCCCGCAACGACATGCCAACTATCTCACTGGCAACGGTTTATAATTGTTTAGAAACTTTATCCGCCAGTGGTTTGATCAAGCAGGTGAATTTTGAGCGTGAGCCGACACGTTATTGCCCGAATCTCACGACACACGCCCACTTCTACTGCAAGGAAAGCGGGGAAATCAAAGATATCGAGCTTTCGGAAGACATTATCAATCAGCTCAAGGCTTGCCTGCCCGAGGGCCACACAGCTCATCGTATCGACATCGCGTTCGACGGGAAATGCGGCGAATGCCAGCAGTAATCACTTTCTCAAGATTTCACCACATCACAACTTACAACTCAACGACTCAACCAACCACCATGAACACACTCGAAGTTAAAAACCTGAATGTCTCCATCGAAGGCCAAGCGATTCTGAAGGATTTCAGTCTCACCATTCCCAAAGGTGAAGTCCATGCACTCATGGGCCCGAACGGCACCGGCAAAAGCACGCTGGCAAAAGTCATGGCCGGCCACGAGGACTATGAAGTCGAAAGTGGCGAGATCCTTCTGGAAGGTGAAAGCATCCTAGGTAAGGAGGCTGACGAGATTTCCCACGCCGGACTCTTCCTTGCATTCCAGTATCCTCTGGAAATCCCGGGTGTTTCCATTGCCAATTTCATCCGCGCCGCCCGTGCGGCCCGCCTGCCCGAAGGTGAGGAAGTCAACGCCGTCGAATTTTACAAAGAGCTTTACGCCAAAATGGACGAGCTCAAGATCGACCGTAAGTTCACCTCGCGCGCTTTGAACGAAGGATTTTCGGGTGGTGAGAAAAAACGTTGCGAGATCCTCCAGATGGCGATGCTGGAGCCGAAGTTCTGCGTCATGGACGAAACTGATTCCGGTCTGGATATTGACGCGCTGAAGATCGTCTCGGACGGGGTCAACCACATGCGCAGCGAAGACCGCGCTTTCCTCGTCATCACCCACTACCAACGCCTGCTCGATTACATCGTGCCGGATGTGGTTCACGTCATGTACGACGGCCGCATTGTTAAAACCGGCGACGCCGAACTGGCGAAGGAGCTCGAGTCCAAGGGTTACGATTGGATCAAAGACGAGGCCTCTGCCATGGCCTAGTGCTGCGCCATTAGTCATTCTCAATTAACCATTTTTTATTATGAGCGATACAGACCTCCAGAACGAAGCCATCAAAGTCGATACCGAGAAGGGTAATTTCTCCTATCCGGAAAACTACGAGTTCGACGCCGGTGTTGGTCTGACCGAAGACACCGTTAAATACATCTCCGATGTTAAAAAGGAAGATGACTGGGTGCGCGAGTTCCGCCTCAAGGCGCTCGAGATCTTCAAGAAGAAGCCCATGCCGACAAACTGGGCGACGAAGGATCTCGAAACCATCGACTTCGACAAGATCCGCTACTACCTATCCAAGGGCCAGCAACCTTCACGCACCTGGGATGAAGTGCCGGACGACGTGAAAGAGACCTTCGAGCGCCTCGGCATCCCCGAACAGGAGCGAAAGTTCCTCGCCGGCGTGGAGGCCCAGTTTGACTCGGAGGCAGCTTATTCCCGCATGAAGGAGGATCTGGAAAAAGAAGGCGTCATCTTCGTCGGATCCAGCGAGGGCCTGCAAAAATACCCGGAAATTTTCCGTCCTTATTTCGGCAAGGTCATCCCTGCGTCCGACAACAAGTTTGCCGCACTCAACAGTGCCACTTTCTCCGGCGGCAGCTTCATCTACGTCCCCAAGGGCGTAAAGCTCAAGCAACCGCTGCAGGCTTACTTCCGCATCAACGCCGAAAACTTCGGACAGTTCGAGCGGACATTGATCATCGCCGACGAAGGTGCCGAGCTCACTTACATGGAAGGCTGCACCGCTCCGAAGTTTGAAACGTCCACCCTGCACAGCGCGGTGGTCGAACTGGTCGCCCTCAAGGGTGCCAAGATTCAATACATCACGGTACAGAACTGGTCCGACAACGTTTTCAACCTGGTCACCAAGCGCGGCATGGCCGACGAGGATGCCGAAGTGAAGTGGATCGATTGCAACATCGGTTCCCGCCTGACCATGAAGTATCCCGGTGTGGTCCTCAAGGGGCAGCGCGCCCGGGGCGAAGTGCTCTCGATTGCCCTGGCCAACGACGGTCAGCATCAGGATACCGGCGCCAAGATGATGCACCTCGCGGACAACACCACGAGTAACATCATCTCAAAGTCGATCTCCATCGGCAAGGGTCAGTCCACCTACCGCGGCCAGGTGCACATGCCGAAGCACCTGAAGAATTGTAAGAACAACACCGAGTGTGACGCCCTACTGATCAACACCAACAGCCGTACCGACACTTATCCGGCCATCACTACGCGCGGTCAGCACAACACCGTGCAGCACGAAGCCAGTGTGTCCAAGGTCAGTGCCGAACAGATCTTCTACATGATGCAGCGCGGGCTCTCCGAAGCCGAAGCCATGAGTCTCGCGGTGAACGGATTCGTCAATGACCTGATGAAGGCCTTCCCCATGGAATACTCCGTCGAACTGAAACGACTGATCGACATGGAAATGGAGGGCTCTGTGGGCTAATCGCCCCGAGCTGGTAAGATTGAACTCTCAACTTTGAACATCGAATGACCACGACCTTGGAACAACCCGCACAGACGACTTCTCAAGAACCGGCATGGCTGGCCGAGCGCCGAGCCAGCGGCCTTGAGCAATTTAAAAACCTGCCGATGCCGACGGCTAAAGACGAAAAATGGCGCTTCGCCAGCGTTGGTCGTCTCAGCATCGACAACTACAATCCCGCCGAGGCCCCGGGCATTGACAAGCTTAGCGTGCTGGACAAGCGCTCCAGCCTGGTTAGCGAGCGAGCCGGACGCAGCGTCTATGTCGACGACACTCAGGCTGCATTTGAAGGCATCAGTGAAGAGCTTGCCGCCAAGGGGGTGATTTATCTCCCCATTGACGAAGCGGTGGAGAAGCACCCCGGGTTGATGGAAAAGTATTTTCTCAAGGAATCGACCGAACTCGGCTCCAAAAAGTTCTTCGGCTTGCACGCCGCAAGCACCCGAGCCGGCGCGATCCTTTATGTGCCCAAGGGCGTCACGATCGAAGCACCTTTTGTCAATTACTACTGGACCAGCGGCGATCGCAGTGCGGTTTTCCCCCACACATTGATCGTCGCCGAGGACAATGCCTACGTCTCCGTGGTCGATGTTTTCTTTTCCGAGGGCGACCAAAACGAGGCCCTGAACGTCGCCGTGGCCAACATCCACGCCGGTGCGGGCGCCAATGTCTTCCGCAAGGTCGTGCAAGATTGGAACGATAAGACAGTTTCCTTCCAGCTCGACACCACCGTGGCCGAGCGCGACGCCCAAGTGAAGAACGTGGCCGTTAACATCGGTGCCGAACGCGCACGCTACGAAGCGCAGACCCGCATCGAGGGGCCCGGTGCCGACGTGAAGATGTACTCACTCACTGTGGCCGAGGAGAATCAGGAATTCGACCAGCGCACCTACCAGATCCACAACGCGCCCAACGCCGTTTCCGACCTGCTATACAAGAACGCACTGCTCGACTCCAGCCGCACCATCTTCTCCGGACTAATCAAAGTCGCTGAAGGGGCCCAGCAAACGGACGCCTATCAGACCAATCGAAATCTGCTCCTCGACCCGTCTGCGGATGCCAACAGCATGCCCGGCCTGGAGATTCTGGCCAACGATGTGAAATGCTCGCACGGCGCTACCAGCGGTAACGTCGATGAGGAAGAACTCTTTTACATGATGAGCCGCGGGATTCCCAAGCGAGCCGCCATGCAGCTGATGGTCTTCGGCTTTTTTGAAGAAGTCATCGAGAAGGTCGCCAGCGACGAGCTCGCGGAGAACCTCCGTGCCTTAATACACAAGAAATTCGACGCGAAACTTTCTCAACCAACTTAATTTTACTCCTATTCTTAATCCCACTCTCCAGATTACTTCTACCAAGGTATGATGAAGAAAAAGATTAAGAGTTGAGGACTTTTACTCTCACCTTCACTTTCACTCCACAATGGACGAACAACGCACACTCACCAGGGAAGTTGAAGTCACCCTTATCCCGCAGGGCACTCCGATGACTCTGCCGGAAGGCGAACAGGTCACCATCACCCATCGACTGGGCGGTAACTTTACCATCATGACCAGCAACGGCATGTTCCGCGTCAGCGGGGCCAATGCTGACGCCCTGGGCGAGGAAGTGACCGAAACCGCCAAAGCGGCTGATGCGGCGGGAGCCAACGGACCTGTGGAAATCGATCAGCTCTGGGAAGCGCTCAAAAAGGTTTTCGACCCGGAAATTCCGGTCAACATCGTCGACCTCGGCTTGGTGTACTCGCTGGAGACCAGCGAGCGGCTTGAGGGCGGGCACAAAGTGGACATGCAGATGACGCTGACCGCACCCGGCTGCGGCATGGGCCCGGTGATCGCAGAGGACGCCAAGACCCACCTCGAGGGCGTGCCCGGCGTCGCTGAAGCACAGGTCGATATCGTTTGGGACCCGCCCTGGAACCAAGACATGATTACCGAGGAAGGTAAAATGGTCCTGGGGCTGGTTTAAGCTGTCGGACCGGTAGGGCGCGATCCGCCGCGGTGCGCCGTCCTGCAAGGGCCAGCGCTGGCCCGCATGTAACGTCATGGGCAAGCGCCCCAAAAGCCGAACGGCCGGCTTGGCAAACAGGCCCTACCCTTGAGTGGCGAACCGAGAGGTCGTTCAAGGCTGTGATGGTTCCGCCTGACCCAAGTGAACCACAAGCACTGGGGACGCTCCACGCGACAAATTAACTCCAGCCACAACGACGCTCAGTCGGGGATGAATCATCCCGACGACAAGAATCATACGCCAACACAATTGTAAAAATAACGTATATTTAATTTGGTAACTTGAATAAAGCGTTAGCTTTTTCTAGGACGGTATCCTCACTGAATTGAAACCATAGACTACAAATATCATGAAGATTCCGATTACAGTTACGCTACCCCTCCTCGCTTTGACACATCTCTCCCAGTCACAGGCCGTTTTTATCTTTCATGACGGCAACGACAGCCTGGGGAATACCGGTGCAGCATTCACCGGATCAGAGGGACAAACTCAAACGACGGTCGATGGAATGACACTGACCTCAGAGGCTTTCATCGACGGTGTCAGCACCGGGACAGACCTCTACGGGACAAACAGTGGAAGCTTTGGCGTCGACAACCCCGATACCAACTCAAGCGGCAACGACGACAACGACCGGATCGACAATCTCGGCGGCCTGGAAAGTATGGTGTTCAGCTTCAACAGTGCGGGCACCTTCCAGTCGATCGACCTGCGTTTCGTCGAGGAAACTGCCAACGAGGCCCAGTTGATCTTCGACGGAGGCAGCAGCTACGAGCTTAACTCTACCACCGCACTGAGCGGCGAGGATGACTTTGCCATCAACGAAAGCTTCAGCGCCGGCCAATTGATCACCCTGCAACTGTCCGGTTCGGCTGCGGCGGGAGAGAACTTCAGCCTGGAAAGCGTAACCGTGGTCCCTGAGCCCGCAACATTCGCGCTGGCAACAGGGACCCTGATGATCTCACTCGTCCTGCTCAAACGCCGCTAGGCGCCCGCGGCAGTAGACCAGCCTGCCCTATTGAGCTGGGGGAGGTGTCTCAGGTGCGATCACTTCGGCCGGCACCTCCGCCTCATCGGGGAGGCTCTCCACCACCGGTTTGATAAACATGGGCAGGAAGAGCGCCAGGGTCACGGCGATAGCGGAACCAAAGAAGGCCTTGCCGGCATCCCGGAAGATGAGGTTGGAGACCTTCTTTTTGGTGCGAAGCTTAAGACGTACCAGGATACCGACTTCACGACCCGCCAGAAGGCCCAGGAAGACCCAGGTCGTACTCATCGGCATCTTTTCCGGCCAGGGTACCTCCATACCGAAAGCGGAGAACAACTTCGGAATGTAATCGACCTTAAAAAAGAGCAGAACGAGGCCGTAAAACATATCGATAAAGGTCGCCGAACGCACATCGAGCGTGTTCGTCTTTGTGGTCACAACCTTCTGGATCTTACCGCCCTTTTCTTTAAAGAGGTACCCCTGCAGCAGCACCATGCCCGCCAGAGAGAGGGCAAGGCCCCACCAGCTCAGCGAACGGGGCAAATAAACGAAAATGTTTGCGAGGTCCTGCACCAGCCACATCGACCAGAGAAACCCGGTCGACCCCCACTGGAAGACCATCCAGATCGGGTGCAGTTCATTGTGCGGCTTCTTCCCATCTTTTTCTTCGGCTACCTTCCGTTCCATCAGATAAACCACCAGGGCGTAAATCGCGAAGCCGACAATAAAGGCGATCGCATACCCGACGAGGGACTTGCGCATCATGGAATTGAAAAGGTCGACGGCTGCGTCCGGGGTCTTGCCCTGTTGCGCAGCCACCAGGCCTTTGAAAGCGGTCAGCACCAATAGGGACGTACTGACCGGAATTCCCATACGTGTGAGAATAACCAAACAGAGCGGCGGGATGACAAAGAGCCAGGTAATGACGCCACCAAACGCATCCGGGTGGGGGATATTCTTGCCCGACGCGGCCAGTCGGCCGAAAGCAGGATCACCACCGTTGGCCAGCCAGCCCCAGGTGACGGTCACGACCATGATTCCTGAAATCCAAATCCAAAGCGACCACCACGGGCGCTTGGCATTGGAGGCCAGAAAAGTCCCCAGTGTTTGAATCGAATCGTTCGCGACGATCGCATAAGCGGCCAGCGCGAAGCCCAAAATCATAAATAGTTCTGACATAAGATAAGCAGTCGAGGATGAGGGCACAAAAGTCACAGAAAAACGAGTAGATTTTGCTGCGATCCTGCCGGGGTCAGCTTTCCGTGCTCTGGCCTGCAACCACACCCACGCCCAGTGGGCCGGGTGCCAAGGCCTTGTCACAATCATATTCCACCGGCTCGCATCTGGCTAAAAGGGCTGTCACACGACTGTAACATTTTGGTAACCAAACCTTAACGAAAGCGTACTTTCATTTAAAAACCCTTTCTGCTAACTAAGCCGCTTCCTTAATTTCCTATGAAACATAAGATCCTTCAAGCACTCACAGTCACCGTCTTCGCAGCTACGGTGCTCACCGCCCAAGCCGAAGTCGAGACGACCAAGGAGACTCTTCAAGAGTGGGTCGAAACCCGACAGATCATCTCGAAAGAGAAAGCCGACTGGAAAGTGGAGCAATCCATCCTCTCCGACACGGTCGCACTTCTCGAGAATGAACACGAGCGTCTCAAGGCCGAATTGGAGGAATTGGAAGCCTCTGCCACCGCGGCGGACGAAGACCGTGCAAAACTCAGCACTGAGAAAGAAGCGCTGACTGCGGCCTCCTCTGTCGTCGAAGCCAATATCGGCGGACTGGAGAAGCAAATGAAAACCGTCATCAAAACACTGCCCCAGCCGCTGGTCGAAAAGATCAAGCCACTGATCCGCCGCTTACCGGAAGACCCGAACGACACATCTCTTTCTCTGGGCGAACGCGTTCAAAACATCGTGGGTATCCTCAGTCAGGCGGACAAATTCAATACCACCATCACTCAAACCAGCGAATCGCGTGAGATTAGCGAAGGAAAGACCGTCGAGGTGCGCACGCTATACTGGGGATTGGCCACAGCTTACTACGTCGACTCCTCTGGCGAATATGCTGGCATGGGCTACCCGACAGCCAACGGCTGGGAATGGCCCCGCATCGATGAGGCCGGCGAGTCCATCAAACGCCTGATTGATGTCTATGAAGGCTCAGAAGAAATCCAGTTTATTCCGGTCCCGGCCCGCATCAAGTAACCGCACATTTCAAGAACCAACATGCACGCTTCATTGAAAACCATTCTCGCAGCTACCTTAGCTGCTCTCGCGCTCCCCTTCTCCGGCGTTCAGGCACAGAGCTTCCAATCGGCTACCGCTGAAGCCAGTAAAGATCTGCAAATCGCACTGAAAGAACTGAACGAAGTCCGAAGCGACATCGCCAAAGAGAAAATCCCGCTGATTCAGGAAGTCTCCTCACTGGAAGATCAGGTTCGCCAAAAGACCGCCGAGCTCGACCGTCTTCGCCGGCTGCGGGACAACCGTGACCTGGGCCTGAATCGACTCCGCGAACAAGTCGAAGCAATCAAGGCGCAAAATGAATACGCCGCCGGGTTGCTTGATGAGTTCGTTCGCTCTTTTGAAACACGAATCGACTACAGTGAAGTCCAGCTGTATTCCGATGCCGCGGAAGAAGCCCGCCTCGCACTTGACGATGCCGACATGTCTGAGGCCGACCGCTTCAATAAACAGATCGATGTGATCGGTGTGGCTCTGGACCGCCTCGAGCAACTTGCCGGCGGCTACACTTTCGCAGGCAAGGCCCTCGCTCCGAACGGTGAGATTGAAGAAGGCACCTTTGCTGCCTTTGGTCCAACGGTATTCTTTTCCTCCTCTCAATCAGAGCTGGCAGGCATTACTTTCAACAAGCTGAACGCGGCCGAGGCTGCGATCGCAGTCCCGGGCGAACAATATAGCGCGGGTATTCGCAGTTTCGTCGAAACAAGCGAAGGACAGATCCCTGCCGATCCGACACTGGGCAAGGCTCTGAAAATCGAGGAAGGGAGCGACACGGTACTGGAGCACCTCGCGAAGGGCGGCAGCGTCGGCACGGTCATCATCGGACTGGGCTTCATCTGCCTGCTACTTGGCGCCTTCAAGGCATTTGAAGTCACGTCATTCCGCACCCCGGCTCCGGAAGATGTGCAGAATGTGATCACCAAGATCGAGTCCGGCGATGTGGCCAACGCCCGCACAGCCGCATCTTCCATCCCCGGGGCCGGTGGTGCGCTGCTGGTCAAGGGTGTAGAACACGCCGACGAAAAGCGCGGCACCCTCGAGGAGATTCTCTACGAAAAAATTCTGGTAGCCCGGCCAAAACTCGAACGCTTCCTGCCCTTCATCGCCCTGACCGCAGCCGCCGCGCCCCTGCTTGGACTGCTCGGCACCGTCACCGGGATGATCAAAACCTTCAACCTGATTACCATCTTCGGCACCGGTGATGCCAAAAGCCTATCCTCCGGTATCTCCGAAGCGCTCGTCACCACCGAACTCGGCCTGATCGTGGCGATCCCCGCACTGATCATCCACGGCCTGCTCTCACGCATGGCTCGTCAAAAGATTGGCGATATGGAGCAAACCGCCGTCGGGTTTATTAACGGCGTGATCGGTGCCCGGGCCAAGAATACAAAAACTCAATAAGCGCTTCGGCTGACTTCTTATGTTGGAAAAAATCATAGGCATCTGGTTAAGCGGCGGCTGGGTCATGATCCCGCTGGCGCTCTTGGCTGTCCTGATTTATTCAAACGGCATTCAGCTGCTGCTTTTCCTCCGCAAAGGCAATGTACAGTTGGGCAACGACAGCCAATGGCTGCAATGGGTCTACAACCCCTCACAAGCAGAAGGTCGGGCGGGAGAGATCATCCGCTACACCCAGGAGAACGTCACGGCGGCCAAGCATGTCCGCAACCGATTTGAAGAGGTCCGCCAGTCCATCCTTCATGACGTCGAGCGTCGGGCCACGTTCCTGAATACGCTCGTCGCCGCAGCACCCTTAATGGGCCTGCTTGGTACGGTGATCGGCATGCTCAGCACCTTTGCGGCGATCTCTTCCGGCGGCGGCGCTGAAACCGCTGCCATGGTCGCAGCCGGCATCTCCGAAGCCCTCATTACCACACAAACCGGCCTGTTCGTCGCCCTACCGGGCATCTTCCTCGTACTCGTGGTCAAGCGCCGCAAGCACGCGATTGAAGCCGCCCTCGCCCGGATCGAGTCACTCATCCTCACCAAGCTGGATTTCGAATAAGCCATACTTTTCAACCTTCCCACCTTTCAACCTTTCACCTTCCACATGCGCCGCAACTTAGCTTCAGACGAACGCGATGATGTCGAGATCAACCTCTCGCCCATGATCGACATGGTCTTTATCCTCCTGATTTTCTTCATTGTGACCACCGTCTTCGTGGAGGAGACCGGTGTCGAGGTGAACAAACCCGAGGCTGCTGCCGCCATCCAACTGGAAAAGAACAGCATCCTGATCGCCGTCACCAGCGACAATAAAGTGATCTACGGCGGGCGTGACATCGGCATCAGCGGGGTCTCCCCGATCGTCAAGCGCCTTACTCTTCAGGAAGATATTCCCGTCATCATCCAAGCCGATGAGGGTGCCAGTCACGGCGTCTTCGCCCGCGTCTACGGCGAAGCCAAACTGGCCGGAGCCAAATCGATCAATTTCTCAACGAAGCGTTAAGCCACTTTTGCACCTTTCACTTTCCCACTTTCTCACCTAACGGATGGCCAAGATTTACAACCCACCGAAACACCGAGCAGGAATGCGTGCGACAGGCACCCTGATCGGTATCGGTGTGAGCGCCCTGCTCTTTCTGGCGATTCCACTCACCCAGATTTTCACCGAGTACCAGAAAGCGCCCGAGGAAATCGAAGCGCTGGAAATCGCAACACCCCCGCCACCGCCACCTCCGGACGAGCCTCCTCCCCCGCCTGAACCGGAGAAGGAGGAGCCGCCGCCCGAGCTCGAAACACCCCCGCCACCCATTTCGCTGGAACAACTCGACATGGCGCTCAACCCCGGAACCGGCGGTGCGCTTGCAGGCGACTTCGCCCTCCCGAGTTTTGACGTCAGCGGCCAGGATCTCGGTGGTGTCGAAATCTTTGATATCATGGACGCGGATAAGAAGCCCGTCCCGACCAAACAGGTCGAGCCGAGAACCCGCGGTCAAAAGGGCAGTGTCGTGCTGCGCTTCACCGTCGACCAATACGGCAAGGTTCAAAACATCCGCGTCCACCAATCCAGCAACCCGAAGCTCAACCAGGCCTGTATCGATGCCGTGCGCCGCTGGGAATTCACCCCCGGCGAAAAAGACGGTCGCACGATCATTACCAACAACGTTCAGCTCCCCATCAATTTCAATTAACTTACCATGAGAACATCACGCACCTTCCTCATCCTGATCGCTTGCCTGGCCTCGTCACTTAGCGCCCAGAGCAATAAGACGCAGAGCATCGCCGGCCAACTCTGGAACGATGAGTCCTTCGTCAAGGAGTTCCTCGGCAGTTATGGCTTCCTTGCCGGCTACGAACCGCAAATCTCCGACGAGGAAAAGGAGGCCCTGCGCAGCCTGATCGACTTGATTAAAGTCAGCCCCTCGGCCGCCATCAAGCAGCTGGAGCCCCAGATTACCGCTGAGAGCAGTGCCGCTTTCGACTTCATCCTGGCCAATCTTTACTTTCAGGAGGGCAACCTGCCCAAAGCCGAGCAATACTATAAAAGTGCGGTGACAAAGCACCCTGACTTCCGTCGCGCCTATAAGAACCTTGGACTCGTACAGGTTCAGAAAGGGGATCACAGCAAATCAATAGAAACCATTACCAAGGCAATGGAGCTCGGCGAAGTCGACGGCCGCGCCTACGGCTTGCTCGGTTACGGCTACCTCACCAATGAGCGCTACTACCCGGCCGAAGCGGCCTATCGTCAGGCCATCCTCCTACAACCCGAGAACAAAGACTGGAAGGTCGGCCTCGCCCAGTGCCTGCTCCAAACCGAACAATACGCCGACGCCATCGCACTGTTCGACACCCTGATTAAAGACCAACCGGACAACGCGGATTACTGGCTCCTGCAAAGCAACGCCTACATCGGAAAAGGGGACTCACTCGCCGCCGCCAAAAATATCGAAATCGTCCGCCGCATGGGCGCGGCTGATCTATCCACCCTTACCCTGCTCGGCGACATCTACATGAACAAGGAAGCGGCCGAACTGGCCCTCGACGCCTATCTGGCTGCCGCCGATAAGGCCACGGCCAAGGACAGCAGGGCCCTCATTCGTGCTGCGGAGCTTCTCACCCGCACCGCCCATTACGAGCAGGCCACTGCGATGATCCAGAAGTGCCGATCCGCTTTGGCCGAAGGACTCAAGGATGCGGAGGACCTCACCCTCCTCACTTTGGAGGCCAAGATTGCCCGCGCCACCGACCAGGACGACCAGGCGGCCGAACTGCTCGTACAAATCATCGAGCGCGATGCGCTCAACGGCGAAGCCATCATCGAACTGGCCAATTACTACGCCGACCAGGACGACATGTCGAAAGCGATCAACCGCTTCCAACAAGCCGAGAAGATCGAGAAATACGAGCGGCAGGCGCTTGTCGCCCACGCCCAGGCCCGCGTTCGCAAGGGGGATTATAAGGAAGCTCTTCCTCTTCTCCGACGGGCGCTGCAACTCAAGCAAGACCGCAACCTTGCCGATTACACCGACCGTGTCGAACGAGCAGCAAGAGCCCAGGGTTAGCGATTCTTCCCTAAATCTTTCGAGGCAAAGACCGGCAGACGCCGGTCTTTTTCTTTGCTGTCACCAAGGCGCCACAAATCCGACTTTATCCTGTAACCTGTGACCAAAGCTTAACCATCGTCACAGAGCTGTTCAGTGACATTTGACCGGGTTAGGGCGTATACTGAGGCATGCGATTCATCTGCATCCACGGCCTCGTTTTCACATGCCTGAGCCTCGCCTTCTCCTCGCTTAGCCTGGCGGTAGAAGACCCTCAACTGCGGGAAACACTCAACAAGCACTGGGAAGCCATGGGCGGCAACAACTGGCTGAAAGTAGAAAGCATCCGGCTGAGCGGCACGATTGAACGCAACGGACGGGCCGCCGATATTTGCATCGTCAAAAAACGCCCGAATCAGATCCGAGCCACGGTGACTCTGCCCCTTCCCGGCGGCGAAGATGAAAAATTGCAGGTCATCAGAGCGCACGACGGCGAGGCGGCCTGGACAGCTACGCGTCTCGCCGGGGCCCCCGTAATGAAAAAAGACCCGCTCCCACCTGATGCAGCAGCCGAACTTCTCGCTGATGCCGGGGTGCTGCCACCGCTGATCAAGTTATGGCGCGAAGGTGGCAAATTGAAGCGATCAACACCCGAAACGAAAGGAGCACTTACGCTGATCCCGATAAGCAGTCAGCCCGGAAATGGCGAAACAAGCCACGTTTTCTATTTGAACCATGAGACACATTTACTTCATGCAATTGAGAACAGAACCACCCACAGCGTAACAAAGACAACGTTTGCTGACTACACCTGGGAAGCAGGGGTGCGTCTCGCGAAGACAAGCAAGGTCGAATCCTCGGAAACGGGACATTCCAAGCTGGAAACGAAATCGATTCAGATAGGCGTCGGCATCTACGACGAATACTTTAGCAGTACGGGTGGCCCTGAGGCACAAACCTACACTTTAAGTAGGCCCACGGAAGATTAACCTACTTGCCCAAGATTCCTTTCAGGGCATTAAAAATATTCTGACCGCTGAGATCCTGACCAAGGTCTTTGAGAAAAAACTGCCCCTTGATTTGTCCAAACTTATCAAGCACGACGACTCCACCTTTTTCCTGAGGCTTATGGTGCAAGGAATGCATCAGACCGTCACGCATGAAAGGAATGACTGTAGGTGCCACAAAACCCTCAGCCAAATAATTTTCCAAATTCCCCTGATCTGAGACGGAAAGATCGGGCACCAACAAAATCTCGGCATTATAGTTTCTATTTAATTTTCCTTTTTCGTTTTTAACTAAATCACCTATCGCAGATGCTGGAATGTCCACGGCATCATAATTGAAATAGAATAAGATAAAGTACTCATACTGCTCTAAATCGCCGCCCAGTTGGTAGCCACGATTGGTTTCTGGATTAAAAAAACTCTTTGTATAACGGAAAGTAAACAACCCCCGGTAAGGGAAAGTCCGATCGCGTTGATTCTTCCTAACCCTCTCAAGCAAGTCAGTATCCTCCGGATTAAAGGCAAAAATACCGTTATGCCCCATGTCCACCAGGCATTTCCCATGCTCGTAGCGGATAAACTCCCAGTGACGACCGGGAGGCACCTGATTGCCGTGCGTTTGCCCCAGCACCTCCCGTTGCACAGCAACCTGCTTCGGCCAGTATTTGGAAACCGTTAAGAGTTCATCCGATTCACTCTGGCCTGCGGGCGCAGCCAACAGCTGGCTACAGATTAACCAAAATGCAAAGAAGTAGTATATCATTGCGTAAGTATTCATGCCTAACTCTCTAAAGGGGCCATCGCCCTGCTATTTGCCTGCGTAGCCCACAATACGTCTTGCGATCTTTTCTTCTCTGGTCATCGAGGTGATGTACTTTGGCGTGCGAGGCCTCCAAGAGACTTCATCTGTTCGATTTTCTTGTCGTGCCTGACGGCCTTCGTCTTTCGAAGTATTCGTGGCGACCTCGGATCTTGCCGATGCGACCACATGCCCGGGAATTTCGTGCCCCTCCTGCACGAGGTAATGCACAAGCTCTACCCCTGTGAGATTATCCCGAATGACTTCGGGGACTTCACTGAATGGCTTGGTCCCTACCTCGTATGTCCCATAAGCCCGTTCGATCAGGTCTTTTTTGAACTCAAAGTCGGATGGCAGTAAGGATTGTTCCTCCAGAGTTACTTCATGCAGCCCGGACTGGCTCTTGAATATTATGGAGCGTTTTTCAGGTATATATTCCTTTATGCTACCGCCAAACACAGGCTGTCCGACTTTCACCCATCGGGCACCGCCGCTGACATTACACTGCAGTGAAAAGATCTGCCAGTTGCCCGAGTCACAGATCCCCTTAAGGCGTATCTCCGAACCATGGGCCACGCCGGCATGGGCAAAACTCAAAACAGCCAACACGAGACATCTCTTTATCTGTCGGAATATTTCCATAGTATCCACCTCCATACAGCAAAAAGAGCGAGCTGGAATGGCCAGCTCGCTCTGAAGAGCTTATTTGAAAGGGAAGCTCGCCATTCGTAATTTACTTACGGCAGCGGCGGAAAGAAACCGACGCGACGGCAAGAAGCCCGGCAATAGCAGCAAATGCACTCGGCTCGGGAACAGCTGTCCCGGATACCTGGATGTTATCAAAACGCGTACCGGTATCGATATCCGTGAAATTCACCCGGAAGATCACGTCAGATGCCTGAAACCCAGTAGCATCAAAGCTAAAGGCTTCGCCCCCGTTACTGGTAAGTGCTGTCACATCCTCGTTGCCGAGCGAAGTGAAGCTACTGCCACCATCCGTGCTGTAGCCTATATTCAAGCTTGTGGTGCCCCCCTGTGTTTGACCGGCGGCAAAACCAAAGCTGAAGTTCTGGTAAAGTGCACCCGCCGACACTGCGAAGTCAAAATAACCGCCGTCAGCGGTCGCAATACCAATATCCTCGGCAAGCAAGGAACCAGTGCCTGTGGTGGCGAATGTGTCATTAAACCCAGTCACACGAATGCTGGAATTCAGCGTCGTCCCGGCAGTAACATCGTTGTTACCGCTAAGCTGAGTCACAGGGAATGGATTGCTGCCGCTATTGCCATCGACGAAGCTAAAGCTGCCGAAAGGAGCCGCATTCGTTCCGTCGTTAACCGCACCACCATTGCCCAAGTCGGAATAGTTGGCCGCTGAGGATGTTAGTGCCGTATCGAAGTCAAAACCGGCAATAAGGTTTTGCGCTTGTAGAGCAGAGCCTGCTGCCAAACACGTGCTTAATAATATAATTTTATTTTTCATTATGTCGTAATTAAATGATTACTGAAGAGTGGTGAGGCCGGGATAGGGTACACTCCCCTATCCCGGCGGATTTGAATCAATATTAAGGAGCTACGACGTTGGCAGCATTACCAGCGTCGACCAGAATGCCACGAATGTTCATCGCAGTCCAACCTGTCGTCCAGAGAACAGCAGAGCCGGATTGCTCGAATGCACCGCGTTGGCTTACGGCCTCAAAGTAAGGCCCTACTTCGGCAACGTTTGTCACGTTCGAATCAGATGCACCATTCAGCGGAACTGGATTCACACCGTTGGCGGAAAGCTGGTCGTTGAAAACGCTACCGTTGGTTGCACCGAAGAAGAAGGGATTACCAGTTGCGAACGTGTTGTTCGTGCAGCCGGGATAGTTGGCATTGACTGCGCCTGCAATCACGTCAGCAGCAACGGTGTTGAATGCACCTGTTGTTACATTGTCATCTCCAGTAGTACCGGCAACACCGACGAAGGAGCAGGAAGCAATATTGAAAGTGCCATCCTCAAGACGGTCCAGCGTGCCGGAGACACCGTAAGTTGTTTCACGATTCTCGCCGGAGTCCACGATGAAGAAGCCCTGCTGCCCACCGGGAATGTTGTAGAAGATACTGTTGAAGATGTTGCCACCGAAGTTTGTGTCGATCGTCACAACCGGGTCATCCCCAGCTCCAACTGTTCCGGCGAATGCAGTGACATTCATGATGGTAGGAGCGGTGAAAGGCGTACCGGTCGGGGACAAGTTGCTGCCGTCTTCACCGTCAAACTCGAAGAAGCCGTTGGAACGTGTCGTCGCGGGTTGGCCGGGGATATTACCGCAGAGAATAAAAACATTCTGAGCGTTACCCGTCCAACCTTGGTCGAGATCCAGGCCATCATCGTTAACGTAGCTGATCATGATGTTGCGAATGTTTGCAGTGCCACCGAAAATTTCGATGCCGTCGTCACCGGTGCAGTAAATGTCGATATTTTCAAGAAGTGTACCAGCGCCAACACCACCAAGTGTCAGGCCTTGTTGTTCATCCCCTTCAACAATCGTACGGCCCGAGTGGCGAATCGATACGTAGGTCAGCTCGCCGGAGCTGTCGTTAGGCATCAAACCACCGTAGGTTGTACGCGCATCCTGGTTCGCGAAACCTTCAACGAACGCCTCACCGAAAACCGTGGTATCCGAACCATCGCGATTAGTCGGAGCATAGCCGAGAAGTGTGACAGCACCCCAAAGTGATTCGTTTGCGTCTGAACCGGAAAAGGCCGGAAGAGGAATCGTTTTCGGATTCGCATCGAGAAAAGTTTCTCCATCGACGATACGATCACGAGTATCGTCGGCAGCCGTGGTGAATATAATTGGATTGGTACTTGTACCGTTTGCGATGATCGTACCGCCACGTGTAACCACCAGCGAACCGGGTGTTTCTGCTGCAGTCGTGGTTTCGGAGTTACCGTCGTCGACACCGGGTTGGCCACGTACAATTGCGCCGGCAGGTACAGTCAAGGTAACGCCTGGCATGACAAACGTGCTGCCAAGGAGAATTGAGTTCGCAGGAAGCGTCAGGTCACTATCAATCTGATAGATGCCGGTGCCTGGATTCGATACCTCAGGTAGCGCAGCGTCGATCACAGTGTGGCCGTTAATAATATTTTGTGCAAAAGCTGAGCCCCCCGCAAGGCAGGCGGCCGCAGTTATTAAACAAGTCGTTTTTTTCATTAGTAGATGTCTGTTTAGGTGTGATTGATTTAACTGATGCAGATCGCATCGTGATACAGACTAGCCCATCAATGTTACGCTTAGGTTAAGGTAGTATTTAAATCCTGTGACAATTGAGCGAGCGTCTGTTACGTGCACCGGATCAATGACTTTGTAAGACTACCCTCCTCCAGCCCACAAGCAGGGAGGCTGGCGCAAGCGCTTGTCACACAACTAGAAGGAATATTTCAGCGACAACGAATAGCTTCTCCCCACCTTATACCTCAGCCTGTCCGTCTTCTCGCTCAACAAATCGGGGCTGTAAATAAGGGCCCGCTCAGTATTCGTGATATTTTCTGCTGTAAAACTAAGCTCCCAGTTATCCTTGAACTGCTGAACTATCTTAAAATCCAGCTGGTAGTACGCATCGGTGTACTGGTCCACGGAAAGATCCGAACCTGACCCGACGGTCGTCAACACATCACTTTGCGTGTAAAAGGACAGCGTTGCTCGAGTTCCCAGGTCTTCCAGGTTGTATGTAACAAAAACATTTGCGGTATATTCCGGCTGGTCGTAAAGACGTCGCTCATCGGGGAAAAAGACATTTCCGTCTCCATCCCCAAAGATACTCTCGCCGGTCACCGGATTTGCATAACTTGTCTTGGTCGCCTCGGCAAATCCGACTCGCGCATCAATAAAAGCCATGTTGCCACCAATCTCCAGATTGGAAAGTATCGGCGTGTTCGAAAGATCAATGAATGGCAGTGCGGTGAGAGGTAAAAACCATTCAAATTCAACACCCTCTACGGTCGCATCTTTGTCGTTGTTGAAGTAGGATTGTACGGACAAGCCTAATCCGGGGTGCGTCAAACCGATCTGCTCGATTGGCTGTGTGATTTCTTTCTTAAAGAAACTCATTGAGGTACGAAATCCGTTCTCGTGATTGTATGAGACACCCAGCGCGAAATTCTCGACCTCGGAGACCTTCAAGGTGGGGTTACCAACCACCCTGTCTCCGGTTTGCGGATCAACGGTGAACACGGGGGACAGTTCTCTTGCAGATGGTAGCGCAATCGTCTCAGAGTAGTCTGCGCGCAGCGATATCCGGTCCGTCAGGTCGTATTTTAACAATATTGCCGGAAGCACATAGTCCTCGTTAATCCTGCCATTGACAACCGGATCTGAATCGGAACCAAAACCAAGCAGATCACGATTCCTCACTGCATTGGGTCCGGAAGTCGGAAAGCCGGGCAATATCTGCTCCGTTAAGGATGTCTGGTCGCCCGTAAGCCCAAAGCCGGGGACCAGGTCACTCTGACCTTCCGCCAGCATCTCCACTTTGCTGACCCTTGCGCCAAATGTAACGTTCACCCTTTCCAGGAAAGTATAATCCAGCGAAAGATAGCGGTCATTAAACTCCTGCTCCACATTGGCAAATGAACTTAGGTCCTCGTCGATAATCTGGCTGTCATCGAGGTTGAAAACGTTCGCAACGTACTCTGAAAGCGTTGCTCCTGTGACCTGCGAGTCATTCTTAATTGATATCAGCTTGTCATCCTGAACCACGCTTCGGTTACGGATTTTGCCGTAGTAGCCCAGGCCGACATTCAAGTTTTCGAGCACAGGGTAGCTAACGTCCAAACGCTGTGACTCATTTTCATCGGATATCGTTCTCGCGGTTCTCCTCAAGACGTCTTCAACAAAGCCATCCGCCAAAACATTATCCCCCCCGTAGATATATCCATCCGGCACAAGTGGCTCTGCCGTCAGCTTTGACCCCACACGGTTTACAGTAGTCCCAGTGGCATTCCGGAGGTAGAGCAGCGAACTTTCCCCGCCCACAAATCCGCCTCCGGGACGGCCGACTTCAGAGATTGCCTTATCCCGGGACAGCCCCCAATTGATGGTAAATTCGTCTTCCTTACCGACATCGAAGCGGTGCTCGCCGGACACCTGCTTAATCTCCAAGGTGCGGGTTTCTACACTGAGCAAATCCTGCCCAAACGTAACCTCATCCCCCTCGCCACGACCTACAATCCCGGCACCCATTTTAAGGTCCCGCGTATCTATGCCCAAAGGGTAGCCCCGGTCGATGGGCACACGCTGGAATGAGGGGTGGTCTGCCTGCGTAAAGCCAGCAGGCAAAAGTCCGTTATCCCGACGTGTGGCAGTGGACAGAGTATTCCTCGTTCTCAGATAGGTAAAGTCGATCAACTGGGTTTGGTCCCCTTTTATATCCCATCCCGCGCCCAAGAGGAAATTACTGGATTCTTCCTGTTGTGACTTGATGTAGTCATATCTCAAACCACTCGCTTCAAGCTCTCCGACGAGTATGCTGCCAGGTGTACTTTCAAACCCCGGGAAGGGGAACCCTTGCTTGCTGGGGATACCAAAACGGTTCTGCAGCACGCCTTTTTCCGTTTTGACGCTGCTGCTGTATTTAATCGCGGAAACAAAGCCCAACTTTGATTTGCCCGGCAGTTCGAACGTATCGCCAAAAGCCACCTCATAATTACGTCCGGTTAAACCAAAATTGTCGCCGACGGAGCTATCCAAATCGGCTGCGACCGCACCACCTGAAGAACTGCGATCCTCCCGGCCCAGGAGTGAATCTACGGTAAGACTTTCCCCGTTCGGTACTCCATGGAATATCACGTTCGGGTTGTAGAGTATTTCATCGGTCGCCATGGAATTAGAAGCAACTCCGACCTTAACGTGCCCGGAAAATTCATCCGGATAATCCTTTGTTGAGATATCGAATGATGCCCCGGAAGTATTCGATGGCAGCGAGGGGACAAAACTCTTCTTCACGATTATGTTTTGAACTATCGAGTTTGGGAAGAGATCCAACTGGACCCCTTGACGGACTGGATCTGAACTGGGAACAGGTAACCCGTTCACCAGAGTACTATTATAACGATCTCCCAAGCCGCGAACCACGGCAAACTGCCCTTCGACCAAATTTACTCCAGAAATCTTACTCACCAAGTCGGCAACACTCGACCCGGCAAATTTTGCAAAGTCTTCAGATGATAAAAAATCAATTTGTCCGACAGACACCTGCTTCATATCGATGAGCGCCATGAGTTCGTTCGCTTCCTCAGCCGTAACCGTAAAGCTATCGAGGACGAGCACGTCATCTGAAGTTTCAGTGGGACGCGGCGGCAATGCGAAGGGGAAGACACTGACTTCTCCCGCAGCAACAGCGAATTCAGTGACATTGGCTTCAAGGTAGCCCGATTTGAAAAAGTTGATGCTGTATTCCCCGGCTGGCGCGGGCCCGAGGGTGTAGCGACCCTCTTCGTCAGTGATGGTACCTATCTCCGTGCCATCGATGAGAATAGCAACGCCGGATATCGGCTGCCCCGTGTCTTTATCGACGATTTGGCCGGAAACAAGTCCCTGCCCTTCAGGTAAATTTTCTTCAAATGAACCGGCGGTTTCGCTCGCTTCGGCGATCGACTGGACGAGCGGCTCGCTGGCATTGATCGTTTCATCTGTCGCATTGCCCACAGCGCCTTGGCCGTTCGAGCCTTGTTCGCTCGAAAACTGCATCCCGTCCCCCTGCGATTCATTGACGGCCTCTCCGCCCTCCAGCGATTCGAGCTGACGTTGAACCCTGGCCTTATCTGCCTTTTTAATCGCTTCGACCTGTTCCTCGTACTGTTCGGGAATGGTTATCTTGATCGCTTGCAGCGAGCTGCCGCTAATCAGCATGAGCAACATTGCGGCGGTCTTTATAAGGGAATTTGCCTTCATTTTTTTCGTCCTGAATCCGAATTAATCCACGCGAAAATCGTTGGCGCGGTCATTCAAAACGGGCTCCTTTTGACGAAAGGGTGGCGACGGACAATTCCATATTCGTCACCTGCCGCGATTATCACAGTGCCGTGACACGGCTGTCACAATCGTAACAAAACATCCCAAAATCCCAGGCATTCGGGCCGAAATTTTCGCTAATTCACAAATCTGTAAAATTAATGCCCATAGAATGGATATGATCCGAATGACAAGCTTCCTGAAAAAACGGTCGATTTTATGATTTCTCAGCAATAGTCTGACGCATGTTTCGTTACATTAATCTCTTATTAGGTTGCCTTGCCTTTCAGGCAGGAACCTTCGTGCAGGCCGAAACCATCGTCATCATGGGTTCGGATACAATCGGTGCCAAGGCGGCCCTGCATCTGGCGGAGGCCTATAAATCAAGGGTCGCCAGGACCAATCCGGAGATCGGCTTCGAGATTTCCGCAGAAGGCTCCTCCACAGGGGTGGTTTCTATTACGGAGGGCCATGCCGATATCGGCATGATCTCGCGTCGGCCCTCCACCGCAGAGAATGCCCGGGCCAAAACCAAGGGCGTCGATTTAAAAACCATTACAGTGGCCCGGGACGGAATTGCTGTGGTGGTCAATGACCAGAACCCGATCGAATCGATCTCCTTGGCCGAGCTTGAAGCAATTTTTACCGGCGAAATCAGAGACTGGGCCGCGATTTCCACGACCGCAGGCCGGATCTCGGTTTATACCCGAAACACCGCCTCCGGAACGTATGACCTTTTTCGCGCAAAAGCCATGTCCGGACGGGACTATGGCAAGAACAGCCAGAAAGTCGCTGGCAACGAACAGATCGCTTCCGAAATCGCACGTAACCCCAACGCAATCGGCTATGTCGGCCTGGCTTATACGGAAACGCCCGGAATCAAGGTCGTACCGGTCGAGGGAATGCTACCCAAAGCGGATGAATATCCACTGCGTCGCACGCTCTACTATCTGGTGGATAAAAATATCCGTCTAAGCCAGGCGGCCAATGACTTTATCGGCTTTACGCTGAGCCCCCAGGGCCAGCACATCATCGAAGAAGTCGAGTTCCTGCCGCTCTATTAATACCACCTTGCATAAGGTTTGCCCTTATTGCCCGTCTCGTAGGCGACGTTGCGGCAGCAAGGTCGGAATTTCTCCCAGGCTGGCAATCGACGGCACTCGTGTGCCATCGCTACAATCCATCTATCAGGCCATCCCTTTCTAAAGTAGATGTAATAACGAAAAAGCCCGGAGTGCTGTGCACTCCGGGCTGGGCTTAAACAAAAGCTACACTAAAGGGACTGAAACTACCAGAGGACCTGAATACGTGCGCGGAAGCCATCGACATCAATCTCGGTGCCAGCATCGTTTTCAGCTTCGGCAATTTCGTAGCCAGCCATGAAGGTAAGTGCCTTACTGAGATAGTAATTCGCACCTACATAAAACGAATCAATTTCGTTCCCCGCACCCATCGCCGACGCCAAGGCATCGGTATCACTGGGCGCACGACGAATCAGCTCATCGACATCAATATCGAAGTCGTCGGCCTCAAGATGGGAAAAACGCACAACGGGCTCAAACTTCCCGAAGCGGTATGAGGCGCGCAGTGCATAACCGTCGACATCACCGAACTCATCGAGATCACCGTGGAAGTATTCTCCGAGTAAATCCAGGCCATTGAGCTTATAGTTCACATAACCGGTGAAGGCGACGACATCGTTCCCTCCGACTTTGTCGTCACTATTGGAACCGCTGCCAGCATCCACACCAAACGTGAGACCATTCGACTCCCATTGGACACGACCAAAGTAGGCAAGCGCATTGTCCGATTCCGCATCACCCCACAGTTTCGAACCTTCACCCTGGGCACCGTTGACCAAAGCAACCGCATAACTGAAACCAGCGGGAAGATCTCCCTGAGCGTGTATACCAGTGTGACGGGCCGAGAAGTCTATTTGGTCCGCGAAGAACCGGTTCGCCGCGGAACGCTCGATTGTCGGCAACTTGGAAGACGATGAAGTTTCTTCAAAGCCGAAAGGGACTTTCTGAAAACCAAATTGCACATCCAGCTTCGGATCGAATTCATAGCCGAAATATGCCTTCTCAAATGCGAATTCCTCGCCGGCAACGTCGAAAACCGACTCAGCGTAGACGCCATTGTCCAGATTTGCTTTTACGCCGAAGAACAAACGACGGAAGTAGAAATGGTTGGTTGTCGGAGTATTCTCTCCGTCAACTTCTCCACCAAGCGAATCGTATTGCCCTTGCAGGCGACCGCTGAAGCGAACCTTAACCGTCTCTTTCCCTTTGGCGCTGAAAGTGACGCCCTTGTTCTCTTCTTTAAGCTCCTCGGCAACTGACGTCGCCTCCGCCTCGGTTAAAACACCCTTCTTTACCAAGAGGTCGAGAAGCGCATCGTTGGAAGTTGCAAAAGCCGAAGACGCCCCGAGAAGCGCAGGCAATGCAACCATCTGTGTGAATTTCGTTAATTTCATAGTATGTAGGTTTGTGTCTGTTGCAGATAAACAACGTTACAAAAATACCGCCTATTTGTTACGAAATCGTCTCCATTAGGTTACAGTAATGTTAAATGTTACACTCGGGTGACGCTGGCGTGACACATGTCTGACTTTGTGGCACTGAGGTTACATCCGAGTCACAGACAGCGGCTGATGAGAGTTGGCATTCCGCCCGAATTCATGGACCCGGCAGCCTTGATATCCTTTTAGTTGTTTATTTTCAAAAACTTATGCGACAAATGGCCCACACGCGTCCGTCACATTGTGTGTAACAATTGTGAATTCTTAACGTTTCTGTAACACAAAAGCCACATAACTGGCACAAATCGCAGGTATAAATGTGTCGAGTTTGCTTCAGAACAACAAAGAAGCAGACCATTTCTCACAAAACGATAATTACCAAATTAGACATGAAAAAAGTATCGATCCTGCGCAGCCTGATTGCTGCCACCGCACTGATAACCGCACAAGCGAATGCGGCCGAGACCATCGTGGTCAAAGGTTCCGACACGCTTGGCGCCAAGATGGTCCCACAACTTGCCGAAGCTTTTAAGGCCAAGATGGCTGACCGTGGCGTTGAAGTTGCTTTTGAAATCGCCGCCGAGGGTTCTTCCACCGGCGTCGCCTCCGTCATCGACGGTACGGCCGAGATCGGCATGTCATCCCGCGACCCGAAAGACAAGGAGGTGGCTAAGGCCAAGACCAAGGGCGTTGACATGAAAACGATCACGGTCGCCAAGGATGGCATCGCCATTATTGTCAACGAAGCCAACCCGCTCGACTCGATCAGCCTGGATGAAATTGAACTGATCTTCTCCGGCGACGTAACTGACTGGTCCGGCATCACGGCTCAGACTGGCGAGATCTCCGCCTATACGCGCAATACTTCCTCCGGCACATACGCCGTTTTCCAGAAGCTGGGCATGAAGTCCCGCGACTATGGCGCTGACACCCAGAAGATGGCCGGTAACGAACAAATTGCGGCCGAAGTGGCCAAGAATCCGAATGGCATCGGCTACGTCGGTCTCGCCTACATCAACACCCCGGGCGTCAAAGTGCTGCCGGTCGACGGGCATCAGCCTGATGCCAAGGCCTATCCTCTGGCCCGTCCGCTTTACTATCTGATCAACAAGGCGGAAACAATCAGCCCGATCGCCAACGATTTCATCGGCTTCAGCATGAGCCCGGAAGGCCAGGCCATCGTCAACAAGGTCCACTTCCTCTCGATTTACTAGAAGCGATCTTGAATTTCTCTAATTCCGGGGGCCGTTGCATACTTGCAACGGCCCTTTTCAGAAGCAAAGCGCAGCCCTATCGGTTCTCTGTAACATAATTGTAACATTGGGGCGCGAACCTAGTATTGCAGTCGCAAACACCGATCACACGATTCGCGAATCATGTCCAATCAGGATCAGGAGAAACATTCTGCAGAACCGGCTTTCAAGGAACGCCGGGCGATACTCTTTGGTCAGGATTCGGATAGCATCATCAAATCCTTCTTCGGTAGCAGCGCAATGGTGGCTATCGTGGTCCTCGCGCTGATTACCATTTTCCTCTTCAAGGAAGGTGCTGGCTTTATTCAACTCTATCATAAAAGCCTGCAGGAATACCGTCTCTCCGGTCTCGAGTATGTCGACATTCTGAAGGAAAAACGGGAAGGCTACACATCGCTGACCCGCTACCTCAACGACGTCAAAGCCGATTGGATTAACGCCCTCAAGGCGGAAGGCCTTCCCCAGTCGGAGATCAACAAGCGGGTGATGTCGCCCGAAGCGAAGGAGTTTTTCTTCGGTTACATGCGCGCGGGGTCCGAGTTACGCCGCTTCGTGAAAACGAAAATGGATTCGGCGATCGAGGCACGCGACCAGCACACCACGAACGAGAACTTAAGAACCACCCTGGCGAACTACTCCGACCGGATCGAACGGATCCGTGATCCCGACAATGCGTTTACCGAAGAGGACCGTTCAAAATACCAGCTCCGCCTGCGGGAGTATGCTCAGGACAACCTCACCAGCGATGCCAATGCCAGCAGCATGCAGCAGCGCGCCGAGGAACTCAAAGAGGGCGCAGCCATCGAACCTGAGGACCGTCAGACCTTCATCATGTTGCTGGAAGATGAATACGACCGTATCGAATCGACTATCCAGCCCATCGATTTCAGCAAGACGATCAACCGCGTAACCGACGAACAGGAGGCCTACCGGGAAGTCATCAATAGTCTGCGGGAAAAGCTCATTGCGGCCAACGCAACGGCGGATGCCATCGACTTTGACAACGAAGCCATCGAATCCCGCATTCAAAAATTCAAGGGGCTCAACCAGATCTTCTTCGACAGCTTCGAGCCACACCTGGCGAAACTTGCGGCTTGGGACCAAAACGCGAAAGTTTCCATCTGGCAGGCACTGGGAGCCTTCCTGGCCGGGAGGGACTGGATTACCGCCAGTGATCAGCAAGACTGGTATGGGCTGTTGCCCCTGCTCTCCGGCTCGCTCCTTATCTCGGCCATCGCCATGTTTTTTGCGATTCCTTTCGGCGTGGGTGCCGCCATCTACGTCAACCAAATCGCGGGTCCGACCGAACGCAATTTCATCAAGCCCTATATCGAATTCGTCTCGGCGATACCTTCGGTGGTGATCGGCTTCTTCGGCGTGGTGGTTTTTGGCGAGGCCATTCGCCTGCTCTCGCAGCAGGAATTCATGCAGTGGGTGCCTTTCTTCCCCGTGCAGGAACGCCTGAATGCCTTCACGGCCGGCTGCCTGCTCGCGCTCATGGCGATCCCGACGATTTTCACTCTGGCAGAGGACGCGATCAACAACGTCCCCCGGCACTTGAAAGAAGCTTCGTTGGCAATGGGTGCCACCCGCTTGCAGACGACGATGCGGGTAATCGTACCGACAGCACTCTCCGGCATCATTTCCGCGATCATGCTCGGCTTTGGTCGTGTGATCGGGGAAACCATGGTCGTCCTGCTTTGCGCCGGCAACCGGATCCGCATTCCGGATTTCACCGAAGGACTTGGCGTTTTCTTCGAACCGGTGCATACCATGACCGGAATCATCGCCCAGGAAATGGGGGAAGTCGTGCATGGCAGTCTGCACTACCGCGCTCTTTTTATGGTGGGCATTGTGCTCTTCTTTGTCTCCCTGCTGATCAATTACAGTGCTCAGTGGGTGGTTAAACGTTATCGTAAAATCGGGGATTAATCAGATGGCCGCTCTAAAAGAACGACACCTCTACTCCCTCCGCCCGTCACGCAAACGCACGGTCGAGTCGGCCATCCAGTGGTTCTTCCGACTGGCAACTTATCTGGTGATTCTGGCAGCCGGTTATATTTTCGCCAATATCGCCTGGAACGGCTCCAAGGCGGTCTTCACCACGAAGGCACCATTCATCAACACCGACTTCCTCACGCAGAAGCCGCAGACACTCCATGTCTATGAGCCCAAAGGAACCGTCGAGGAGCAGGCGGCCATCAGCGCCGAGCAAATCAAGCTGCGCCGGGAACGAAATAACCTGGGCAGTTCCGACAAAGAGGCGGCCCTTGCGATTAACGAGGAACTCAAAAACCTTCAGGGCCGGTATGATACCCTGGACATCATCCGGAAGGACGAACGCCAACTTTACAGCGACACGGAATACCGGGCGCTCGAGACCAAGCCGGACCCGGAGAGATTTGCCTACAGCAACTACGCTTACAGCGGAGGTGGGATCGGTCCGGCGATTGTGGGCACGACGCTGCTTGTTCTCGGCTCTATTGCGATCGCGCTCACTCTGGGCGTACTCTGTGCCGTTTATCTGAGTGAATACAGCCGCCCGGGCAGGGTCCTGCAAACCGTCCGGCTTTCCATCCTCAATCTTTCCGGGGTACCTTCCATTGTTTTCGGACTTTTCGGGTTCGGTATGTTCGTCCTCTTCTTCGGCTGGGGTGTCTCGATGCTGGCCGGATGGTTTACCCTGGCGATCATGGCGCTGCCGGTGATCATAACTGCGAGCGAGGAATCCATGCGGGCCATCCCCAAAGGCTTCCGTGAGGGCTCGCTTGCGCTCGGCGCTTCGAAGTGGACGGCGATCCGGACCAATGTGCTACCCTATGCGCTGCCCGGGATACTCACCTCGTCTATCATGGGGATTGCCCGGGTTGCCGGGGAAACCGCTCCGATCATGTTCACGGCGGCCTTCGCCCTGAGGGACCAACTTCCCTGGGAAGGGCTCTCCAGATGGACGGATTTCTTTTTTCAGGGCGTCATGGCCCTGCCCTACCACATCTATGTGGTCAGTGCGAAAATCCCACAGAACGAATACACCCGCACGATGCAATATGGTGCTGCCTTCGTTTTCCTCGTGATCGTCGGATTTTTTGCACTCAGCAGTATCATCCTCCGCATCCGAATTCGCAAAAAGTATCGCTGGTAAGACAGGACCCACCGTATTAATCATTTAACCACCCGAACATGGCTCAAAACAAGGATACCGCCAATAGCCAAGACACGCGCAACATTATTGAGGTCCGTGACTTCAATTTCGCCTACGGCAATTCTCAGGCCCTCTTCGATGTCAACATGGATATCAAAGAGAAGGAGGTGACTGCATTCATCGGACCCTCTGGTTGCGGCAAGTCCACTTTCCTGCGCTGCTTCAACCGCATGAACGACCTGATCGACATCGCACGAATCACAGGAGGCAGCGTCAAAATCAACGGCATCGATATTTACGGCAAAGAGATTGATGTGATCGAGCTCCGCAAGCACGTGGGCATGGTTTTCCAGAAGTCCAACCCCTTCCCGAAATCCATCTACGATAATATTGCTTACGGTCTCCGCATCCAGGGCATCAAAAACAAGAGTACACTGGATGATGTTGTCGAAGAATGCCTGCGCGGGGCGGCGCTCTGGGACGAGGTCAAAGATCGCCTCCATGAAAGCGCCCTCGGCATGTCCGGCGGGCAACAGCAACGACTATGTATTGCACGTGCGCTGGCGGTAAAACCGGAAATTCTCCTAATGGATGAACCCTGCTCGGCACTCGACCCGATCGCCACGGCCAAGGTTGAGGAATTGATTCACTCCTTGAAGAAGGAATACACCATCGTTATTGTGACACACAATATGCAGCAGGCGGCACGCGTCTCCGACCGGACGGCATTCTTTTATCTCGGAAAACTCATCGAGTACGATGTAACCGACACCATCTTTATGAATCCGAACAACGAACAAACCGAGGCCTATGTCTCCGGTCGCTTCGGTTAATCATTCCCATACCCCTCCCACAGACTGGCTCCCATCATGAACCGCTATTTCCACAAAGAACTCGAAGAAATTCGCAGCAAACTCATCCTGATCGGTGAAAAGGCCAACGAGGCCGGAAGCCTCGCTGTCGAGGGATTTATCCAGAGCGATCTCGAAAAGACGCTCAGTGCCATAAAAATGGACGACGAGATCGACGACCTTGAAATCGAGATCGACCGCGATTCCGTCCGATATATCACCTTGCGTTCGCCGGTCTCCAGCGATGTCCGCCTGATCTTTGTCGCGATCAAAGCCAGCCACGACCTGGAACGTGCCGGTGACGAGGCTCACAGCATCGCCAAGCGCACCCGCAGTATTCTCACCCGGGACGGGAAAGTAACCAATACGGTCGCGATCGAAACCATGAGCGGTCTGGCTTTCGGCATGCTGAAGGATGCACTCACCTCATTTCTGGAAGAGGATCTCGAACTGGCACATGGCATCATTGAACGCGACAAGGAGGTCGACCGCCTGAACAAGGAGAACTTCAAAAAGCTCTCCAAGGGAATGGAAGGGGAGAATATCGAAGCTTCCACTTCAATCGAGACGATTCTGATTTCGAGATCGATCGAGCGGATCGCCGACCATGCCAAGAATCTGGCCGAAGAGGTCATCTACCTGCTCACGGGCGAGTAATCCACGACGAACCTTCACCCGTAAAGCCCGTTACCTCGCCGGATCGCTTTGTGCGCGGGCGGTTAGCAAAATCGTCACAAACCCGGCGTATTTTTTGAGTATCAATTTGGCCCCGCATCTGCTAAAGGCTGGATTTACGCGCGATTATGATCGCACGTATCCTAAAACAAACTAAACTAAATTCGAAAACAACTCACACCCATGGCTATCAAGAAAACCACCAAGAAGGCAGCCAAGAAGGTTGCCGCCAAAAAAACTCCCGCCAAGAAAGCGGTTAAGAAGACTTCAGCTAAAAAAGCTGCGGTCAAGAAGGCACCCGTCAAAAAAGCTGCGAAGAAAAAAGTCGCCGCAAAGAAGGCACCTGCCACCAAAGCACCGGCTAAGAAAGTTGCGAAAAAGAAAGCAGCCACCCAAAAGGCGGCCACCACATCCATCGTGGCCAACGTCGATGTCGGCTTCGGAAATACGCTCTATGTTCGCGGTCAAGGCGCAGGCCTGTCCTGGGACAAGGGTATCGCCCTGAAAAATGTCAGCCCTTACGAGTGGAGCTTCAGCACCAGCGAGGCGAAGGGTGACATTACCTTCAAGTTCCTCATCAACGATGAAGCTTGGTCCGAAGGCGACAACCTGACCGTTGCCGCCGGCAGCACTTCCGTCAGCTCGCCCGTCTTTTACTGGTAAGCGACACTTGCATCGCATTTCTCAAAAGCCCGCCATTCCCGGCGGGCTTTTTTATGCTCCGCAACACGGCCGCGTAATCGCTCATGCCAAATTCAGGAAGGTCTGTCTCGGTAGACTCGCTTGTAAGCGATGGCACGATACATGTCACGCCGTCTTGTCCGGCGTAACCCGGTGAAGACGGCAGCCTCGTTAAGCGTAGGTGGGGTGCCGTCGATTATCGCTCGCATAGATCGATCGACCTTGCTCTCGCAACCTCGCTACGAGGACAAACCTTCTTGAAACCGGTATCAGACGACAACGACACCGCGATGTCCCTAACCCGGTACGTTGCCATAAATAGAATCAGAATTTAACCGGGATCAGCCTATCCGTAGCCAAAGGCCTTCGCCTTTGGTCGTACCAAACCGAAAAACCCGCAGCATTTCTCCAAAGCCTAAGGGCTTCGGCTACTAGAACACTTACTAGAACTCCTTCTGGTGCTTATCCAGACTGGGCCATTTTCACACAGGCCTGCATGGCAAGGACAAAGCGTTCACCCTCCACAGATATATTATCAATAATAGGGTCAGAATTAAACTAAGTTAAACCTATCCGTAGCCGAAGGCCTTCGCCTTTGGCCGCAGCACCCCGAAAATTCTCTCACGGGCGTGACTACTACATCGTATCCAGATCGACCAGGATTTCGCGGGGGCTGGAACCGTTTTCCGGCCCGACAATCCCGCGGTCTTCAAGTTCTTCCATGAGCCGGGCGGCGCGGTTGTAGCCGATCCGCAGGCGACGCTGGAGCATCGAGGTCGAAGCGCGCTTACTGCTGCGCAGGACATCGATCGCATCGGGCAGAAGTTCATCCCCGTCCGTCGGTCCACCATCATCGCCGGAATCATCCCCGCCGGCATCAACCTGCTTCTGCACTTCTTCAGCAAAAACAGGTGGCTCGTTGTTCTCCTTCAGGAATTCTACAATATCGTTAATCTCGTCATCAGAAACGAAGGCCCCCTGGGCACGAACAAGGTTGGAAGTGCCGGGCGGTATAAACAACATATCCCCCTTGCCAATCAGCGCCTCGGCTCCGCCGCCGTCGAGGATGGTGCGGCTGTCGACCTTTGAGGCGACCTTAAAGGAAATTCGACTGGGCAGGTTGGCCTTAATCACACCGGTAATCACGTTCACCGAGGGACGCTGGGTGGCGAGAATCAGATGGATACCCGCCGCGCGCGCGAGTTGGGCAAGACGCGCGATGCATGTCTCGATGTCGGCGGGAGCGACCATCATAAGGTCGGCCAACTCGTCGATCACACAAACAATGTAGGGCAGCTTCTTCTTCGGAATTTCGAAAGCATCGTCATCGCGGGGCACCTCGACCTGTTGAATCGCGGCGCGCTCCTCGGCGCTCATGTCCGCGTCCATGGCTTCGGCCTTGGCCTGTTCTTCCTTATCCTTGGCGATCTTGGCATTGAAACCGGCAATATTACGCACGTTTTCGGACGCAAAGATCTGATAGCGGCGGTCCATTTCCCCAATCAACCACTTGAGGGCCCCCGGCACCTTCTTCGGCTCCGTCACCACGGGGATCAACATGTGGGGCAGCGAATTATACATCTGCATTTCCACCACTTTCGGATCAACCATGATGAAGCGAAGGTCCTCGGGCGCCGAGTGGTAAAGCAGGGAGGCGATGATCGCATTGATACAAACGGTCTTACCGGAACCGGTCGACCCGGCGATGAGCACGTGCGGCATCTTCGTCAAGTCGGCCACCATGGGTTTGCCGGTAACATCCTTGCCCAAGACGACGGGGATTTCGGCCTTGGCATCGGCCCAGGACTTCGACTCCACGATATCGCGCATGCAGACCGCTTGGGCGGATTTGTTGGGCACCTCAATGCCGACCGTGCCCTTGCCTGGAACGGGGGCGAGAATACGCACGGACATCGCTTTCAAGCCGAGCGCGATATTCTTATCGAGATTGACAATCTTTTCGACACGTACACCGGGTGCCGGGGTCACTTCGTAGCGGGTAATGACGGGGCCCGTGTGAATTTCTCCGGGAATCACTTTGACACCGAATTCTTCGAGAGTCCGTACCAGTGCCTGCATGGTGCCGGCATGATCCTCCTGCCCCATATTGTTGCTGTCCGGGGCTTCCGAAAGCAGCTCGAGTGGCGGGAATTTATGGTTCCCCTTCCGCTCGGGGATACTTGCTACGGCCTTCTCCGTTTTTTCGCCGGAGATCACTTTGATCATGCCCGGATCCAGCTTGGGCTTGGCCGTTTCGGCGCTGGCGGATTCCTCCGGTTCCGGCTCGGGCACTTTAACTTTTTTCAGCTTGTGCGTCTTGCGCGACGTCGCGGTCTTCTTCGGCACGATCGGCGCACCGCTCAATAGGGAAGGCTTACGCCCACTATCGTCCGGCTCGTCTTCAAGGTCTTCTTCCGGCTCGGGCTCGGGCTTGGCCTTGGATTTACCCTTCTTCGCCTTCCTGGCTTCGGCTTTTTCAGCCTTGGCTTCTGCTTTGGCTTTCGCCGCCTCCTCCCTGGCCAGACGCTTTGCTTCGGCGGCATCGGCCTTTCGCTTCTGCTTGGCTTCTTTCGATTCCGCGCGATTGGCCAGGAAGTTGTGGTAGCTGTTCTGTATCCAATCAAGGAAATGCCCGAAATTGTCCGTAAAGACGATAGTCGAACCAATGACGAGCCCCATCATTAAAACGAGAAACGCACCAAAGGGGCCGATATAGGCCTGTAGCATCCGCTCTGCCAACCATTCCCCGATAATGCCTCCGTAACCATTGGAAAGCTGGTCACGGAAGATGCTGTCGCTGGCCGCTTCCACACCGCCAAGCATGGCTGCAAGCCCGGAAGCACAGCAGAGGGAAAAAATCGAGAGCAGGCCGACAACAATACGCTTACGGCGCGGCTGCTGGACCAGGAAACGCACGCCTACCCAGAGCAAATACAGCGGGAGCAGGAAAATCGCGATCCCCGTATAATGGAAACCGTAAAACCCGATATGACTCCCGAACGGGCCGACCAGATTGGTATCCGTCGGGTCCGTTGTGTTGAACTGGGTCGAGTTGTAGTCGAAAATCGCTACCCCGACCATTGTCGCCAACGTCAAAAACAGCATCGCCCAAACCGGACGGGATTGGGATTTGCGGGGCTTTTGGGAAAGGACTTTACGCTTAGCGGTCTTCTTCTTCGCTTTTCTGGCCATGGATCGGGTGCTGTAGGTAATGCCGGTGGGCAGAATCTATCTAATAGAAGAACCTAATTGACGAGAAGTCCAAGCCCGAAAACCCGCGACCGTGCGAAAGACGCACTGTCGCGGGGACTCGGGAGAAACAGATAATTACTGTCCTGGAGATTAGTGCGAGCAGCCACAGCCACCGGACTCGTCTTCACCTTCGCCGCCACCACAGCAGCCACCGGATTGGTGCACGTGGCCGTGCTCAAGCTCTTCGTCAGTCGCCGAACGGACATCCTGAACCGTGACATTGAAGTTCAAGTGCTTACCGGCCAACGGGTGATTTCCATCAACCGTAACCTCTTCGCCTTCAACTTTGACCACGCGGACGGAAACGGGGCCTTGCTCGGTGCTGGCCTGAAACTGCATGCCCACTTCGATGTTTTCGATCCCCTGAAAGCGTTCTTTGGGAACGACTTGCTCGAGAGCGGGGTTGGGCTCGCCATAACCCTCTTCAGGGCTGACACGAACTTCCACCTCGTCGCCCACTGTCTTCCCTTGCAGGGCGGCTTCGAGGCCGGGAATGATGTTTTTGTGACCGTGCAGGTAGGTGAGCGGCTGTCCCGGTTGTGATTGGTCGATGACCGAGCCCCCGTCACTGCGTAGGGCATAGTCCATCGATACGACTGTTCCATCTGTAATTTGCATAAGAATATAAGTGCTTAGAATAATTAATATTGCTGGATGAGGTCTCAGGTCAAAACACCGAGCCCCTTTGTCAAGCCTAGGCTCGGAGACCTCCGGGAATAAGGATACTCACTTGACGCATCTAGTAAAAAAAAGGTTCTTACTAGAAGAGACTTACTTTCAAGTATGCCGATACAGGACAATCCGCTCTTCAGACGCCTCCATAAGCACGCGCAGAAACGCCTGGCTTTCGAACCGGGTGTGCCCCGGGGGCAACAGCTCCCGGCCTACAAGCGCTATCTGGAACTGGAGAATACCATGCTGGAGCGCTACCACCGGAAAGGGGATTCGGGCCTGGAGGTGTGTCAGGCCAGAGCGGCCATGATCGACGTCATCATCGAAAACCTCTTTCTGGCCGCGCTCAACCTGTATACGACGGAGCACGGCAAGCTCCCCTGCAAGATGGCGGTCCTTGCCACCGGCGGATACGGTCGGCGCGAGCTGAATCCTCACAGTGACATCGACATCATGTTTCTCTACCCGGACAGTGCGACCGGCAAGAAACTGGAGCACTTTCAACAGGTGCTGGCGGAGGAAATACTGTATCCGCTCTGGGATCTGGGCCTGAAGCTGGGACATGCCTCCCGCAATACCAAAGAGGCGATCGCCGAGGCGAAAAAAGAAATTCAGTCAAAAAATGCCATTCTCGAGTCGCGGATGATTTGCGGTTCCGAGCATCTCTATAAAAGACTGCATAAGAAATTTAAGACCTACTGCCAGAAGGACGATCCAAAGGGTTACATTGAGCAGAGGCTGGCCGACGAGGAAGAGCGACATGCCAAGGCGGGCAACACGATTTACCTGCAGGAACCGGACATCAAAAACGGGGTCGGCGGCCTGCGGGACTACCAAAACATCCTCTGGATGGCCTACATCAAATTCGGTCACCGCTCGCTACGTGAACTGGTGCGGGCCAAACTGTTGAGAGCGGACGAGAGAAAGGCCATGCGCCAGGCCTACGACCTCCTGCTGCGTACCCGGACGGAGGTACACCTGCAAAACCGGCGGCCGACCGACAAACTTCTACTCGAACAGCAGCCCAAAGTGGCCGAGCAACTGGGCTACCGGCAAAAAGACATCTTCGAGCGTGTCGAAGCCTTCATGAAGGACTACTACTCCGCGGCACGGACGATCTATCACACTTCGACCATGCTCAAAGAACGCATGGCTTTGGCCGCCGAGAATACCAACCGGATCAGTTTCCGCGAGGCGTTGCGGGCCCACCAGCATCTACCGATTAAACAGATCGACGGCTTCCAGCTCCATAACAAGGTTCTTTCGGCTGACTCTAAAAACGTATTCAAGAAGGATCCGGTCCGCTTCATCCGTGTCTTCCGCTACGCCCAGCAATTCGGGGCAAAAATGGATGCCGACTTGCGCTTTCTCATCAGCCATTCCCTCCCGCTGATCGACCGGAATCTCATCAACAGTCCCTCGGCCGCCAAAACGTTTTGCACCCTACTGCGAGCTCCGGGCGAAGTGTACGATATCCTGATGGAAATGCATGAGCTGGGCGTCCTCGGGCGCTACATCCCGGAGTTCGGCGATCTCACCTGTATGGTGCAGCACGAATATTATCATCGCTATACCGCCGATATCCATGTGCTGCATACCATCAAACATCTTGATCTGGTTTTCTCCAAACACGACGAGGAATATGCCCACTATGAGCAGGAGCTACGAAAAAATGATGATCCCCTGCTACTGTATCTCACTCTGCTACTGCACGATATTGGAAAATCGGAAGGCATTCAGGGCCATGCACTTAGCGGCGAAAGAATCGCCAAACCTATCCTCGATCGACTGCTAGTCCCCAAAGACCAGCAGGAACAAATTTTATTTATTATTCGCAGCCATTTGGAAATGGCACGCTTCTGGCAGAGGTTTGATCTAGATGATCCTGAAACCGCGGCCTCCTTCGCTAATTTTATCGAAGATCCGCAAAAGCTCCGGTTCCTCTATACCCATACATATTGCGACGCTCGTGGCACGGCCCCAACCCTGTGGAATGGCTACAAAGAAATGATGCACCGCACTCTGTATGTGAGGACGCTGGAGCAGTTTGAGGATGATATCACCCTGCAAACCAAGCGAAAAGACAAGATCGACATGTTACACGAAGAAATGCTCCATCGGAATATTGAGGGCATCTCGACAGAGGAGATTGAGGCCCACTTCAGTCTGCTGCCCGAGAGGTATTTCATCAATACGGATGAGGCGGACATCGATCTTCACCTGCGCATGGTCAACCGATTGCTCAGTCAAATCCAGAATGCGGAATCGGTCGGGGCACTCTCTCCCATCATCGACTGGCAGGACGATATCGACCTGAGTATGAGTGTCGTTAACGTGGTGACCTGGGACCGCGCCGGACTCTTCTACAAACTGGCCGGTGCGCTTTCACTAGCAGGCGTAAACATCGTCAGCACAAAGGCGATCTCAAGAAACGACCACATTTCCATCGACACCTTCTACATCATCGAACCGGGTGGCGGCACCGTGCGCAACGCGGAAGCGAAGGAGATCTTCGAGAAGCGCCTGAAAGAAGCGCTGATCGAAAACAAGGACCTGCTTCCCGCCCTCCAGGAATTCGAAAACAAACTTGCATCGAAATCCAGTAACAAGGACATGCTGCCGGCACCGTTCCCACCCAGTGTCGATGTCTACCACGAGCTTTCCCTGAAACGGACGATTATCGAGGTCCAGGCGACCGACCGCATCGGCCTGCTGTTCCAGCTGGCCAGACTGATCTCGAAAAGAGGCTTCGACATCAGCTTCGCCCGTATTGCTACGGAGCGTGGTGTCGCGATGGACACCTTCTACATCGAGAATGTCGACCACGAAGAGGAAGCCGAGGAAACCTCCAACCTGCTGCAACTGCGCGAAGAACTGGACGAGATTGTTCGTGCCTCCAGCTAGAGCCTGAAAAATCCAGGTTCGACCTCGGCTAAAGTTTTATCGATGCTGCGGTTCAATGGACGCGAGTGACAGTGAAAAAACTGCGATAGATTCCCTCTATCACATCAGCAGTCTCGTATCGAATACAGACGAGCCCAAGGTTGCGCTCAAATTCATCCTGGACGAGATCGTTCGCGTACTGGAGCCAAGCAGCGCTTCGATCTCACTGATCAACCCAGACAACAAACGCCTCGAGCTCGAAGTCTCCTACGGCTTACCTGAGGACTGGTCGGACATGAATCTCGCGCTCGGCCAGGGTATCACCGGCTGGACGGCACTGCATGGACGCTCGATTGTGGTGCCGGATGTAAGGGAAGAGCCGCGCTATATCAGCCTTCGCCCGGCAATTCGCTCGGAGATGGCGGTGCCCATGGAGGACCGGGGCATGATCATCGGTGTGGTCAATGTCGACAGCGAAAAAGTTGATGCTTTCAGTGAGCACTCGTTGAAAATTCTCACCTTGCTCACGAACGAAGCGTCCCGGGGGATTTCCAGACTCTGGCTGATCAAGCAACTTCGCACCAAAGCCAAACAACTGGAATCACTCATCAACATGGGCCAGGGCCTCGTCGGCAAACTTGATTCGGACGATATCCTCGAGGGTCTGGCACGCGAGGGGCGACAGTTGCTCGACTGCCATGTGTGCGCGCTCTTCCTGATCACTCCGGACAAAAAGGAACTGAAACTGCACAAGATGTTCGGGCGGGACGGCGCCATCCAGGCCGAACAGTCCATTTCAGTCAACGACTCGGCCGTCAGTGCTGCCGTTCACCGCAAGAAACAGGTGGAAGTCACCGATCTGGCCTTCACCGAGGAAAATGATTTCATTTACGTGATTCAGCGGGAAGGGCTGGTCTCGATGCTCGCCTCGCCCGTTGTCTTCGGCGACGAAGTTATCGGCGTCCTCAACGCCTACACCCGTCGCAAGCATCGTTTCAACAACGACGAAAAGAAGGTATTTGCCACCCTCGCCAGTATCGGCGCCATTGCCATACAAAATGCCCGCCTTTACTCCAGGGTTTTTGCGTCAGAAGAATCGCTGCGCCGCAACGAAAAGTTGACCACTCTCGGAATGCTGGCTGCGGAGATTGCCCATGAAATCCGCAACCCCTTGACGGTCATCAAGCTGCTTTTCGACTCTCTCGACCTGGAATTTCCCGAAGAAGATGTCCGCCAGACCGACGTGCATGTAATCGGCGAGAAGCTCGACCACCTCGAAGAAATCGTGGAACGCGTCTTGAGCTTTGGTCGTAGCCGCGAAGGGATGCACAGCCGGCAAGACCTGAGCCAGCTGGTCCGCGACACGGTTCGCCTCGTACGGCTTAAACTGCACCAACAAAAGATTGAGCTTCAATTCCAGCCCTATCACGAACCGATCTTCATCGAGGTCAATAAAGGCCAAATCCAACAGGTACTCCTCAACCTTATCTTAAATGCGACACAAGCCATGCCCGAAGGCGGTACGGTGCTTATCGAAA
>NZ_QHJQ01000007.1:170000-204990 GCF_003185655.1 Coraliomargarita sinensis
CGGCAAAAACCTTCTTGATCGCGGGATGCTTACGGAGGAACCCACAAAGCCGGGCCGCATTCTCATTCATTCGCGCAATGATCTCCGGCGCGCGTGACATCTCATAAGCCAGGCGCGACAGATCACGTTTGTAGGGCGGCATGTAAAAACTCGACGTCCGCAACACCAGGTCTCCATAGAACGCGGAATCCGGATTCACCGCCAGAGCACCGATCATGATATCGCCCTCGATCGAGGCATATTTCGTGAGACTGCTGACCAGCAGGTCGGCATGTGGAAGCACGTCCACATTGTAGACCGAGGCAATCGTCGGGTCCACCATCATGACACCACCCAGCCGATGTACGAGTTCGGCGATACGCCGCAAGTCGCAGGCCTGAATCAGGGGATTGGACGGATACTCGACAACAACCGTTCCGAGCGAATCACCCAATGACTCGATTCTTTTGAACACTTCATCGGCATCACGCACGTCATAAATACATTCGAGCGTTTCTCCATCCTCGAGGAACTGTTCCAGAATTTTGCCTGAGTCCAAATACAGCCATCCAAGCTGTACCCATGCTGTGCGCCCCCTGCTCTGGTTGAACTCCTGCACGGCACGAAACCCTGCGTAAAATGCATTCATCCCGGAGGAACAAACCAACACGTCTGATTCGCGGCACCCGATCAACCCGGCAAGCTCCCGATCCACCGCTACCTGTGCATTACCCGACAAGGTCTCCTCTTCAAAACGTGCATCCATGACGCCGTGCTGCATCAGCAAGTCCTCCGCCTGCCGGGAGGAGATCCCACAGCCGGTATGCTGGACGAACTTTTGCAGCTCATGCGCACGCTGCCCCTCGGAGGCATCACAAAAAATCAGATATACAGAAGGATCGACCTCCAGCTTGGAAAAGCCTCGACCAAGCCAGCCAAGCAGATCATCTGCGGACCGCCGACTGGGCACCAGCACTGCGGTGCGGCTGGACAAGCTCTCCTGCTGCAAGTAAAAATCGATCAACCGCTGCACGAATTCATGCACGACAAAACGCGGATACCCGGACCTGAGCGCATCGATAACGCGCGGTTCCTTTTCCTCATAACCACGCACGTCGGCCATGGTCGGTAGACTGCTGACAACAGCATGCGGGCTATCCGGGAAACGGGCACCAAGCGGAAAATGTCGGAGGGCATCCATAATGTGGTAGGGATTTTATAAAAGCTGTGCGTGAATTTTACGAACCTGCGGGTCCCATTTCTTTACAGAGGGCACAAAACATGCAAGCTGCATGTCATAAGCAAAAATGGACCAAGTTCGTCGCAGATTCACTAGGAACGCGCTTCTGACAGGAGTGTTCAGCCCCGCTTTGGCTGGCTCGCTTTTTGCGGCGTCAGATTCGGTCCATGTGGTGCAGGCCGGCGACACACTCACGGGGATCTCCAAGCGCTATGGCATTTCAACCTCGGAACTACGCCGTGCCAATAAGGTGTCGGGCGATTTGATCCGAGTCGGGCAGCGTTTGAGTATTCCAGGGACCGGCAGCAGCAAACCCGCCCCTCCAAGTTATCATATCGTTCAGGCCGGGGATACGCTGAGCGGGATCGCGATCCAATACGGCATCACGGTCGCGCAAATCAAAAGGGATAACTCCCTGAACAGCGATGTAATTCGGATTGGTCAAAAGCTGGTGATCTCCTCCAACCACACCAGTGGCAACGACTATCTGGTGAATGTCAGGGCAGTCACCGCACGGATCAGCGTCCGAAGGGACAATTGGAAGCGGATCGTCGTGCATCACAGCGGGATCAAGCATGGCAACGCCAGCGTTTACGATTCCGCCCACCGCCGGCGTGGAATGCAGAACGGACTGGCTTATCACTTTGTCATCGGGAATGGCATCGACTCAGGCGACGGCGAAATCGAAATCGGCCCGCGCTGGCGCAAGCAACTACTGGGCGGCCACGTGAAAAGCTATCACATCAATCTGACTGCAATCGGCATCTGCCTCGTCGGCAACTTCGAGAAGACCCACCCCAGCCGTCGACAGCTGGAAGCGTTTACGCAGCTCATGGACTGGCTGCGAGGCGGCGTCCTGCCCAAAGCACACCGATTCGCCGGGCACAGGGAGCTGAAAGGCGAGCAGACCATCTGCCCCGGCAAAAACTTCCCCCTCGCGGCGATGCACGCGCGCTACGGACATTAAATCCAAGATTAAGTAGAGACAGCGGGTGATAACATAACACCGCCCATCCTGCTAACCTCTTTAACGTTACTATTTACTTTCCTCATCAACGCCATCATACTTGTTTTTGAATGAAAATATTTTTGATTACCTTTAAAAAGTTCATGCGGCCGCTCCTGACACTTTGCCTGCTTGCGTTCCTGCCTTTTCAGATTGATGCGGAAGTGTACTTAAAGTGGGACGATATTATCGGGCGTACTTTCGAAGCCAAAATCGTCGACGTTAACGCACAGAGCGTTCGCTTGGAAAACCGGGCGGGCAAGCAAATCGATTTTCCGATCGCCGACCTCAAACCCTCTTCAAAAGAGCAGGTTGTGGCCTGGCAAAAGAAAGAGCTAAAAACGGAAGCATCCGCTTCGAATTCTGAAGCGGACGAAGGAGCGGGCACCCCGAGTGTTTTTGATGATGTGCTGCTCGGAAACCTTGTTCGGCTGGATGGTAAACGACTCAAGCGCTGCAAAGATGCGACCCGCCCTGAAAAATATTACGTCTTTTACTACACCGCGTCCTGGTGCGGCCCTTGCCAGCGCTACACACCTGAACTGGTAGAGTGGTACGAGAAAAACAAGAACGACAACTTTGAACTGGTCCTCATCAGTTCGGATGGAAACGAGGATGCAATGGAAGGCTATGCCGCTTCCAAAAAAATGCCCTGGCCGCAACTTGAGTTCAAGGAAGTTGGCGACTTCAAAGAGCAGTTCAAGCACGGGGTCCGCGGTATCCCGTCGCTCATCGTCTGTGAGCTTGACGGGAAAAACCTGGGTAACTTCCGGTCCGACCTCAATGGATTGAGTAAGCTTGTTCAGTAGCGACAGGGACCTGCGCCGGACTCAAGGTCCGCAGTATGACGACTGAATGTAATTATTCCAAAAGCCGGAGAAGAATACCGGCCGCAACCGCATCCGGAACAACACAGTTGTTTAATAATACCAACTATCAGTTTAACTGACCTCCACCCTTATGCCGGTCCGCCAACAACTTCTTAACAGCTTCCTGAAGAAAAAGAATTCCGCGGAATTCTGGATACAACTCGGCGTCTTTTTCTTGTTCGGGCTCACCTTCTGGCCGGTGACACTCTGGTTTACCTCCAGCACCCAGGAGCAGAGCCGGCTTTTTCACGCACTCATCGTGCTCGGCCTGGCCACCGTCATGCTGGTCCGGTACGGCCGCATCGAAATCCGGGATACGCTCTGCCTGAATCCCTCTGCTCAACGTGCGCTCATATTAAGCTTTATTCTGCTCATTGCACAATCTGTTGCCAATCGCTTCGCGCCGGATACATGGCAGGGACTTGTTTCCCTGCTGGTTATTCCAGCTTACTGCGCCGGACTGGCTGCCTTTATTCGTTTCGTCTTCGGAGAAGGCACGAGCCGGATTACCCGAACCACGGCAGGCACATTCTGCGCCTTTCTTTTGCTAAGTGTTTTTGTGCAGCCTCTGGACTGGCCGCTGCGTGGACTTGCCGGGAGCTGGAGTGGCTCGGCACTCGAATTCCTGGGAAAGAGCGTGGAACTTGGGCTTGTGGGCGCGGAAGGCAGCCCGCCCAAACTGATCCTGTTGGTGGAACAGCATCCCTTCCACGTCGCCTCCGAATGCAATGGTTTCGGCGTCATATTAACGAGCTTGCTGATCGCCCTCTTGCTCGCCCTGTATCGGCGCCTGGGCATTTTCGACAGCGCACTCAATATCATTGTCGGACTCATCATAGGATTCGTCTTCAATATCCTGCGTATTGTCATCATCGTGCTCCTGGCTCCCTACCTGATGGACCATTATATGCTGATGCACGAGATTGTGGGCAGCCTGACTTACTGGGGCTGCCTGATACTCATCTGGATCTTACTCAACGGCCCGACCCGCGAGGAGTCTGTAGCTTGATTGAAGGCACTCCCGGAAACCGGGAGTACGGTGCGTCTCGCGCCGCACAACATTGCAGGGCGAGTCACCCTGCTTTCCCTAAAAGAAGTTTTCAGCAGTGCCTTTTATTTGTTTTGCCTTCTCTTCATGGTCGCAGTCCGGACCAGCACGCTTCAATTTTCCCTTTCCAGAGTCCTTAATTCCAACAGCGTGTTGACCTATGGAATGGATCGACAGCCACTGCCACCTACTCGGATTTCAGAAGAAAAACGAACTCGACGACGCCCTGACGCGGGCAAAAGAAGCGGGCGTTCAGCGCTTTATCACCGTAGGCACCTCCCAGGAAGACTGGGTTCCCTACCGTGAGATTCATGCCGCACACCCCGGAGTGATCGACTACACCGTCGGGTTACATCCCTGCCACGTCGAGGAAGGCTGGGAAGAAGCCGTCGGCCAAATTTCATCCTTCTTCATGCCGCCACAGGCACCAGTGGCACTCGGCGAGATCGGGCTCGATTATTTTCATTTGCCGAAGGATCCGGTTCAAGCTGGCGAAGTTATCCTCGAACAGGAAGCCGCCTTCCGACAGCAGCTCCTGCTCGCGACCGAACTCGATTGCCCGGTCATCATCCATAGCCGTAATTGCTTCGAAGAGTCCGTGCGATTAATCGACGAATCGGGTGTCGAATGGGAACGCATCGTCTTTCATTGTTTTTCCTACGGCCCCGAAGAGGTTCGCCAAATCAATGCGCGGGGCGGGCGGGCCTCCTTTACCGGGATTGCGACTTACAAGAGCGCCCAAGACGTGCGTGAGGCGGTCCGCGCGCAGGGGGTCGACCGCTTCATGCTGGAAACTGACTGCCCCTACCTCACCCCGGAACCGCATCGGGGCAAACCGAACGAACCGGCCTACCTGCCCCATATCGGCGAGCGCTGCGCTGAAGCCCTGGCAATCGACACGCAGGAGCTTGCCGCCCGGGCGACGGCAAATACAAAGTCTTTTTTCGGATTGGAATAAGCGCCTGTGAGCAAGCTCAGCAAAACCTTCTACCTCATCGTCATTCTCCTACTGGCCCTGCTGGCTTTGCAGCCCCATTGGCCAGCGGTCCGTGACGAAGCGAAAAATCTCTACGCGGCCTGGGAGCAGATTCGAAGCTCAGCGCAGGAGACAAGTCATACCGCAGATAGAAACGAGGAGGAAGTAGAGCCGGTTCGCAAGCGCGCCATCGCCGCACCCAAACCGGCCGAGAAGCTAGCCGCTTCGGCTAATGATCATACCGGCACAGAAACACTGGATCCTTTTATCCGTGAAGCACGCGAACGTGCCAACAAAGATCCCGAAGCAGCCATGCAATGGTTACAGGAACAAAGCGTCGGTGAGGAACGTTTGCGCGGCATGCTCGAGGTGGTGGCCCTTTGGGCGGCGCGGGATTCCGAGTCGGCACTACTCTGGCTGGAATCGAATGCCCAGGGCCTCGCCCGCCTCGAAACCCTGAACAGCGGAGTCGAACTCTGGGCCCAACGCGACCCGGAGGCGGCCGCCGGCTGGATCGACGGAATGGCCAACGACCAGAGTAAGATTTCCGCGGCCAAATCACTCGCCTCCACCTGGGTGCAAACCAACCCGGCAGCCGCGACCCAGTGGCTCGATGCTTTGCCCGATGGCCCTATCCGCGAAGAAGCGGCCAGTTCGCTGACGCTTTCATGGATGGAGTCCGATCCGGCAAGCGCCGCAGCCTGGGCGCAACAGGATGCCGCCGCAAACGGAAATGAACAAGTCTTGGACAAGGTCATCGAGAAATACGCCCGCATTGCTCCCGATGAAGCCGAAACATTTGTCCGACAGCTGACTCCCCCGGGCTCCAGCGACGCTGACCCCGGATATTTCGACAAACTTGTGGAAGCCAAAGCAAAGAGCGACCCTTCAGGAACGGCCGAATGGCTGAAGAATTTTCAAAAAGGCGACCCTTTCTACTCAGTGGAACATACAAAAAGTCTTATGGCCGTCTGGACCGAGACTGACTCCATCGCTGCCTCCACCTGGCTGAGCGAGCAACCCCTTGGTCCGGAACGTGACGCCGCCATTGTCGGCTTCTCTGACTCGATCCGCCGGTTTGAGCCCGATGCCGCCGCGGCATGGGCGGACACGATTTCCGACCCGAATAGGCGAATGCAGCAATTGAAGAAATCGGTTCAATCCTGGGCCCGAACCAAACCGGAGGCCGCCCTCAACTGGGTGATCAATGCCGAACTCGAGCCCGCCCTGCAGGAGGAGCTCGCCCGCGAAATCGAAATTAAGTAAGCTCAGGGCGGGCCTTCTTCCGAATCACTCTGCAAGGTCAGCTCACCCTTGATGATAATGTGCGCCAAACCGTCGACATAGACATAGGTGTCGAATCCTTCGACGGCCATCTTGGTCTTTCCGTCCTTCGGGACAATAAACTCGCGCATCTGGTAATCGTTTGCGCGCTGCATGTCCGTGGGCAACCACAGCAATGCGCCATCATGCAGCACCCCGTAAAATGATTCTTTGGAATCACCCTGTTTAATCTCGGTCATCAGCTTTTTGCCATCCAACCATGTTTTTGAGCTGGCCACTGCCAGCCCGCTGTCGCGCTGTGAAACCGCCAAACCGTACAAGACATCCCCATCCCACCAATAGCGCTGTTCCACCGGGAAGCTCTCCGTGTAACCATTTGCCGTCGAATGAATTGAGAACTGCCCAACCCAACGCCCCTCGTACGCTTTCAAATAATCCAGTAACTCATTTCCCAGGGCGTAAGCGGGAAGCAGGCAGATGATTAAGAGGTAGAGGCAACAACGTAACACGACACCCCGAAACAAAAGCATTTGGCTCGAGGGGAAAAGCAGAATATCACGCGGTATTACGGCTTGGCGAGAGGCTGAAGCTAAACTTTATTAGAACCATGATTTACGATTCTGAAAAACTCTTGCTCCTGGCGGGCCCCTGCTCGCTGGAAAGTCTCGACACCTGCCGTCCGGTCGCCGACGCGCTCGCGGACCTGCAAGAAAAGCACCCCGAATTGAATATCCTCTTCAAAGGTTCCTTCGATAAAGCCAACCGCACTTCGATAAAGAGCAACCGGGGCACCGGCCTGGATGAAGGGCTGGAGATTTTTCAGACCATCAAGAACGAATACGGTTTTAAAACCATCACCGACATTCATCTGCCCGAACAATGCGCGGCGGTGGGGGCCGTTGTCGATGCGCTTCAAGTACCGGCGTTCCTTTGCCGGCAGACCGACCTGCTTGTGGCTGCCGCCGCGACCGGTTGTGCCATCAATGTGAAAAAAGGCCAATTCCTCTCCCCCTACGAAATGGAGTTTGTCACCAACAAACTTGAAGAAGCTGGCGCGAAAGAAATCTGGCAGACCGATCGAGGCACCACCTTCGGCTATCAGAATCTGGTCGTCGACATGCGCAGTTTCTCCATCATGGCTGCCAATGGCCACCCCACCATTATCGATGCCACCCATAGCGTGCAATTGCCCGGGGCGGCCGGCGGTGTCAGCGGCGGACAACGCGAATACGTGCCGGCACTCGCCCGGGCGGCGCTCGCCGCCGGAGCCGACGGCGTCTTTCTCGAAACCCATCCCGATCCGGAAAAGGCCATCTCCGATGCCGCGAGCCAGATCCCGCTCGGCGAACTACCTGCCCTGGTGGAATCATTGATCCGCGTCTGGAATGCGGTTCGATAAAGGTTCCCTTTATACGCTCACCCACACTTGCAATATGCGTATTACCGGAGGCGCCGCACGCGGCATTCCCTTAACCGCCCCGAAAGGCCGTGACACCCGCCCGGCCACCGATCAGCTGCGCGAAGCAGTATTCTCCTCGCTCGGTTCGCGCATCGAAGGCGCACGCGTCGCCGACCTCTTCGCCGGCACCGGGGCCTATGGACTCGAAGCAATGAGCCGTGGGGCCGCCAGTGGTTGCTTCGTCGAGAATAGCCGGGAAGTGGTGGCTTGCTTGAAGAAGAACCTGGCAGCGGCATTGAAGAGCTGTGGCACGAAGCCGAGCGACTGGCATGTGCTGGCACAAAAGGTTGATAGGGTTTCCAAGAACTTAGGACCCTTTGAAATTGTTTTCATGGATCCGCCTTACGCCATGATCGAAGAAAGTATCCCCGGAATTTTTGTACAGCACATTGCCGAAATCCTCACGCCGGATGGTCTGGCCTGCATCGAAATGCCGGGAAACCTGGAAATTAATTTGCCCGGGTGGGCTGCGAAACGCCGCTTGGGAAAAGCTGGTAAAGATAAGCCGACCATGGTTTTCTACGAGCGGGGCTGACTCTGGCGTAGAGGCATTCGCTTGCGAATGCCAGTATTTACTGGAGTCGTCACCAGTAAGCTGGTGACCGGGAAGCGATCTCATCGGTTCTAAGCATTCGAGAATCCATCCCTAACTATGATGCATGGCTTTTCCACGCGTCCCTTTTACTGGTGTCCAGTAAGCTGAATTGTCTGCGCTCGCATCACCTGCATCCTCCCAAAGATGACTCCAAATCCGCAGAAATTTCATGAAATTGAGATTCATTCTCTAAAAATACTTGACGAGTGCTTTTTATAGCTATTGAGACTCAGTCCCGATTAAAAAAAGGGAAATCAAGAAACAGAAATGAGCTATAAAAATAAAGAGACCTATTCGCCCCGGCTATTGAGCACGGCGGCTTTTTTGATGGCACTGAGCGGTCCCGCCACGTTTGCGGATACTGCTGCCGAATCTTCGGACAGCGCTGAAAAAGACGTCGTTGACCTACCCGGCTACGTAGCCAAGGGCACCGAACTTTACACGGACCAGATCAACGCGCTGAAAACACCCACGCCGATCATCAATGTCCCGCAGAGCCTGTCGATCACCGATAGCGAAACGATTTCGCAACGCGGTTTCGACAGTATCGGCGACATTGTCACCTACACGCCCGGCGTGAACATGTCGATGGGCGAAGGCCATCGTGATGCCGTGGTGTTCCGTGGGGTTCGCTCCACGGCCGACTTCTTTGTCGATGGGGTTCGCGACGATGTGCAATACTACCGCCCGCTTTACAATGTTGAGCAGGTCGAGATTCTCCGCGGCCCGAATGCCCTCTTCTTTGGCCGTGGCGGCGCTGGCGGCGTGCTAAACCGAGTGATGAAAAAGGGGGAGATCGGGGATGACTTTAATGCTTTCACCTTCGGGGTGGACTCCTTTGGGGCCTTCGACGGACAGTGGGACAGCAACATCGGGATCGACGAAAAATCCGCATTCCGCATCAACGCATTCTACGAGCACCTCGACAACCACCGCGAGTTTTTTGACGGCGAACGCTTTGGCGTGACCCCGACTTTCCGATTCCAATTCACGGAAGACACCACCCTGGACGTCTCCTATGAATACATGGACCACGAGCGCTTCATCGATCGCGGCGTTCCCACCGGGGCTGACGGCGAGCCTGTGGACGATTTTGAAGACATCGTTTTCGGTGACCCCGACCACAACGAATCTACGCTGGAGGCACACGTGTTCCGCGCGCTCCTACAGCACCGTTTTTCGGATGTCCTCAAGGGCAATCTGACGGCTTCTTACGGCACCTATGACAAATACTACGCCAACTTCTACGCCGCCGATTATGATGAAATCGCCACACCGGATGTAGTGACCCTCGACGGCTATGTCGACCAAACCGAGCGGGACAACTTCATCCTCTCCGGCAATCTCATCGGCGAATTCGAAACCGGCGACATCGAGCACACCCTCATTTTCGGCGGTGAGTTTATCGACACCTCCTCCGACCAGGATCGTTTTAATCCCGACTTTGATCCGGGCCCCGGCACAGAAGACACTGCCGATTTCTCCATCAGCGGCCGCGATGCCCCCGGCACCGGTTTCAACGCCGGTGGCCTCGATGCAGGACCGTTTACCGACCGTAACGATGCCACGCAATCAGACCTCTCCGTTTATTCCTTCTTCCTCCAGGATGAAATCCAGCTTCTGGAAGAACTCCAAGTTGTACTCGGCCTCCGCTACGACAGCTTCGACATCGATGTCGTGGATGTGGAAAACGGCACCAGTGGTTCGCAAAGAGACGAAGAAGTCACCCCGCGCCTCGGCCTGGTATACAAGCCACAGGAAAACATCTCCGTTTACGCCAGCTACAGCGAAACCTTTCTCCCGCAAAGCGGCGAGCAGTTCGCCAACTTGGGCGATGAGGGGCTGGATCCTGACGAATTTTCCAATCTGGAAGCCGGCGTCAAATGGGACTTCGCCGAAGGGCTGAGCTTTACCGCTGCTGTCTTCGAAATCCAACAGGATGCCGCACGTAGCGATGGCGAAAGCGGCGGCAGTGTTGAAGAAATCGATGTGCAAGGCTTTGAAGCGCAAATCAGTGGCTATATTACGGACGACTGGTTCATCTCCGCAGGCTATAGCTACATGGAGGGCGAAGATACCAACGGATTCGATCCGCGTGAGATCCCTGAGCACACCTTCTCTATCTGGAACCGCTACCAGCTGACCGAGAAGCTCGGCTTGGGGCTTGGGGCCACCTACCAGGACGAAAGCTACATCTCCAATGTCGATCCGGACGACCTGCCCTTGTCCGGCCCGAGAGCGGAACTGCCCAGCTACGTTCGTGTCGATGCAGCGGCTTACTACCAACTGACCGAGAATCTGCGCCTGCAGCTCAACATCGAGAACCTCCTCGACGAGCTTTACTTCCCCAGCGCTCACAGCACCCACCAAGCTACGGTTGGCGCCCCGATCAACGCGCGGCTCTCAATCAGCGGCCGCTTCTAGAACAGGAAGCGACGTTTACAAAGCAATTATTGTTTGTCCTAGTTAGTATTGAGGCCGGTGTTTGCGAAAGCAGGCACCGGCCTTTTTGTTGTTTCGATCTCGAGCGTAGAGGCTTGTAGCTTACTCACGCATCGGGCAGGTTGCTGTAAAAAACAAATTGCCCAGTTGCATAAGCGTTGCAAATTCGACAATTATCCAACATTAGAAAATCTTTACGGTCAAAATAGCTTCTCACTTCCAACTTCTTTCTTCTAACTTCTGATTCCATGAGCACACGCATTGAAAAAGACACCATGGGCACCGTCGAAGTGCCTGCCGAAAAACTCTGGGGCGCCCAGACCCAGCGCTCGATTCAAAATTTCCCTATTGGCCCGGCGGGCTCCATGCCCATCGAGATCGTCCACGCCTTCGGCTACCTCAAGAAAGCCGCCGCCCTGACCAATCAGGATCTTGGCGTGCTGCCGGAAGAAAAAGCCAAGCTCATCGCCCAGGCCTGTGACGACATCATCTCCGGCGAACTTGACGACAATTTTCCGCTCGTGGTCTGGCAAACCGGTTCCGGCACGCAGAGCAACATGAACTGCAATGAAGTCGTGGCCAACCGATGCCACGTCATCGAGGGCAAGAAGCTTGGCGAGGGGGAGCGCACCATCCACCCGAACGACGACGTCAACAAATCGCAGTCCTCCAACGACACCTTCCCGACCGCCATGCACATCGCGGCTTACAAGAAGCTGGTCGAGGATACTATTCCCAAGATCACCACGCTTCGCGACACCCTGGAAGCCAAGTCGAAAGCGATGAAAGACGTGGTCAAGATCGGCCGCACCCACTGGATGGATGCCACCCCGCTCACTTTGGGTCAGGAGTTCTCCGGCTACGTCTCCCAGCTCGACCATGGACTCAAAGCTCTCAAGAACACCCTGCCCCACCTGACCGAGCTGGCGCTCGGCGGCACCGCCGTCGGCACCGGTTTGAACACCCCGAAGGGCTACGCCGTTAAAGTCGCGGAGAAGATCGCCGAACTCACCGGCCACCCCTTCGTCACGGCCGAAAACAAGTTCGAATCGCTGGCCGCGCACGACGCCATCGTCGAGTCACACGGCGCGCTCAAGCAGCTCGCCGTCAGCCTGAACAAGATCGCCAACGATATCCGCCTGCTGGCTTCCGGCCCGCGCTCGGGTATCGGAGAATTGATCATCCCCGCCAACGAACCCGGCTCCTCCATCATGCCCGGCAAGGTCAACCCGACTCAAGTGGAGGCCCTGACCATGGTCTGCTGCCAGGTCATGGGGAACGACACCACCGTCACTTTCGGCGGGGCCAATGGACATTTCGAGCTCAACGTGTACAAGCCCGTCATGGTCAATGCACTCCTCCAGTCGGCAACGCTCCTCGGCGATGCCTGCCAGGCCTTCAACGACAACTGCGCCGTCGGCATCGAGCCCAACCAGGCCCGTATCGACGAGCACCTGCGCAACTCGCTCATGCTCGTCACCGCACTCAACACCCACATCGGCTACGACAACGCCGCCAAGATCGCCAAGAAGGCCCACGCTGAGAATACTTCGCTCAAGGAAGCCGCCCTCGCATTGGAACTCCTGACCGAGGAACAGTTCGACGAATGGGTCGACCCCTCGACCATGATCGGGGAGTTGTAAATTTCATTCTGCGGGTGTCGAATAACGGCTATTATGTGACCTTCCCAAGGTTGAGACGAGGGTGATCCGGTTCTCTTTGGCTAGCTCAAAGCCCGGTCTTGTCGCTTCGCTCGGAACGACTCACTCCACCCGCATTCCGCTTCGCATAGAACGGAGCAAACTGAAAAATTGCCACCACGCCAACCATGAGAACCGCGATCTGATTCTGTGGATAGTCGGGCAACATCAGGAAGAGGCTGAGCATGATAGGCGCTTCCGCCAGCGCGAGACCGGCAATCATGGCGGTCATTTTCGCTTCTAGCTTATCAAGCTTTGGAATGATCAACCAACGGATTGCGATAGCCAGAATGATTGGAATGAAAACGATCAACCAAAGCCAGGCATCCATCGACTCGGCGGCATTCTCGCCTTCCGGTATGCCTTCGCCAATGACCCATTGAATTACAAGCGCCCCCTGCAGGATAGCGAACCAGATAATCCACACGACCGGCACAGGCTGTTCCTTCTTCAAATCAGTATTTGGCATGTAATTCCCCTAAGGTAGTTGCTTGCCCAAGCAAGAAAGAAGGATTAATTTCATAATCCTCTCTACTATGAAAACAACCATTGCCATACTATTCAGCCTTACTCTGGGCATAGCCACCGGCTACGCTCAGACGCTAAAAATAGCCTCACCGGACTGGGATGAAGCACTCGCACTCTCCCAACTTGCCGCCAATCTTCTCGAAGAAGAGTTTGGCTACACTGTGGAAGTTAACCGTCTTGGCGCCAGTGCCAGCTTTAAGGCCGTGGCCAGCGGAGAACAGGACCTTTTCCTCAACGCCTGGCTACCCTTCACCCATGCCGACTATTACAAAGAGTATGGCGTGCGTTGTGAACGCCTCGGCACAGCCTACCGGCGGGCGGAAACCGGCCTGGCCGTACCCACTTACACAAAAGTCCGCCGTATCGCGATGCTCAACAAGCACACGGATGAGTTCGGCGGCACCATTACCGGAATCGAAGCGGATGCCGGGATGACCCAAAAAACAAAGGAAGTCATCAAGCTCTACGGGCTGAACTACAAAATTGATAGCAGCAGTACCGCGCAAATGCTGAAGTCCGTTGAAGAGGCCATACAAAATAAAGAACCGATTCTCTTCCACGCCTGGAAGCCGCACTGGATGTTTGCCAAATACGACATCAAGATGCTGTCCGACGACAACCGCATCTTCCAAAAAGAAGGGATCCGCAAGCTGGCTCGCCCCGGATTTAAAAAGGATCACAAGAAAGCAGCCCAGATGCTCGAGAAAATCGCGCTAACGGAGAAGCAGTTCAACAACTTGCTCCTGACGATCCATGAATCCCAGAAAGATAGAAAGGCCGCCGTCCAGCAATGGATCGAGGCCAATCCCAAGCTGGTTAAGATCTGGACCAAGCGGGGCTTCAGTTTGTTTTAAATTAAAACTACTTCAGCTTCATTCTGAAGATATAGAACTCTTTGCCGCCGCTCTGGTTGACGACTTGCTCGTGGTTGCCGCTACCGATGTGGTTGGCTTTCTGCCCGGTCGGGCTAAAGGACGTCGTCAAGTCGGATGTGCTGTAAAGCTCGAATTCGATAAAGGGCACATAATCGGCGGGGTAAACGAACTCGATCGCAGCTGTGGTCGGACCGGTGGAAGTGATCTGTAGTTGCGGTGGGCCGACTTCCGCAACAGGTGCGGGGCCGCCAGCATCCGTTGGAACGTCACTATCGTTGTCCGGATCACTCCCGTCCAGTATCTCCTGTAGGTCCGTATAGCCGTCACCATCCGTGTCACCGAAGGGGTTTAACGCGACATCGGGTTTACGTTCCTCAATGCCGTCGGGGATCAAATTCCCATCCACATCGGTAGCACTGCTATTGCGCAAAAAGGCCAGCTCGGGCCCAGAAACAACCTCGAGAGCAATGTCGCCACAAGGAGCACTGTCGAGAACATAGCCGGTCACTTTTATCACGGAACCAACCGTTAGCGGGAAGGCCCGCGCCACGGGATAGGCATCTCCCTGAGCGTCGAGAAGGGCGTATTCCGTGCCTGTAAAGTTTGCCGATTCGGGATCAAAGCCATTGGCGGTGTAAAGCACTTCCTTCCATGCCGGGCAACTTGCCGCCGCTTCACCGCCCTCGACATAGAGGTCAATTGTTTCGCTCACTTGAGGCGTGATAGCGCTCGCAACATCGTCAATACCTTGTGCGGCCTCGGCCAGGAGTGTGGGTGAAAAATTGCTGCTGGCCGGTAAATCGTCGTAGCCGGTGTTGGCGAGGTTGCCGCTTCGAATAAATTGTCGCAGCGCCGGCAACGGCTGACGCAGGGATGCGCCGCTGGTAGTCGCGCTGGTGGTGTAGAGCCGCCCGGCGAGCGTTTTCAGCTGCTGAATGCCGGTGGTGTTAGCCGCAGCAAGCTCGACGCGGACCGCCTCGATGATTCCTTCGACATCGTAGAACGGGTCCCCGTTTGCGCTGAGTTCCTTTTTACGTTCCTCCAGGAGAGATGCATCCAGTTTGCGGTCGCGACCTGAATCGGGGGCGGGATCCGGCAAGGGATCACCCACCGCAATAGGATCCAGCGGATCTTCGTCACGGCGGAACGGCGTAAGCGTCAGTTCGGAGCGGTCACTAAAGCCTTCGGCAAATAGTAGCCGCCCCAGAATGTATTCGACGAGCAGGAGCTCGAGGGTGGATTCCGGGCCGACGGGGTCACGGGCGACTTCGGGGCGAGTCAAACTGTTAAAGTAGGCCAATGCCGCAGCACGCCAGTCACTTGTCTCGCCGCTGAGATTGTCGATACCCCCGTTATCGCCGTATCCAGTATAGTCGAAAGGTGTGAACTTCAATTCCGGGAGCTTAACCAAAGCAGCCACCTGACGGCCGTAATCACGGGGAATTCCGCCGTCGTCCACCGGAAAGCTCGCGACCGTGGAAGTGACGAGGAATAGTTCGTCGGCAACTGCGTCTAGCGCGCCGAAATCGGCAGCAGGATAACCGAGCGATGCATTGTCGCCCGTCTCGGTCACGCCCAGAAGCAGACCGCCGGGTTGATACACCGACAGTTCCGTCGCCTCTTCGGGATCAGCGCTGGCGAACGACCGGAGCAGAGTGGTACCTGCACCCGGATCAGGAAGCCCTGGTGCCGCGTAGAGATCAAAACTATTCGGGTATTCAAAGCTGACGTTGCTGCGGCTGGGCTTTGAGCTGTCATCGTTCGGATCGGTCTCGGCGAGCACTTCCTGAAAGTCGGTGAATCCGTCGCCATCGGCATCGTCATTCGAAGCAAGTGGATCTATTCCGCTCTCCGCTGCCGCAAAATCGGGCAAGCCGTCGCCGTCACTGTCGCGCGTGCCGGGGTCGCCGGTGATTTCATAATCGACTTTGACCACATTGGAGAACTGGCCGCTTCCACCTACCGCGACTGCGTAGAGCGTCGCATCGTCGATGATGACCGGCGGCAGACTATTTACTTCAGTCCACCCTGAAACACTGGTGCTGGTTCGGTAGCAAATGGTGGCAGAGCCTTCGAGTGCGAACTGGGGACGCACGGCCCGAGCATAGCTGCCCGACGGGGGTGAGACCGAAAGCTCCGAAGTTATCTCCCCGCTGGCGCTCCCTTTGAAGAAGATCGAATTATCAGCGGCGATTTGATTGACCATCCCCCCGCCCGTGCCGTTGGGAAGTGCCGAGATGATCTCGCTTTGCGCATCGCCCAGCCCCTCGGTTGTGCCAACGAAGCGTTCGCTTTGAACCTCAGCCGAGCCTGAATTCAGAACGAAGGCGGAGGTCCAGGGGCCGGCATCGTAGCGGGCCAGAAGCTGCGCATCAGGATCCTGCAGGGGGGCGGAATCGTAGAGGAGCACGGTCGAACCGGTGCCCGGAGTGGTCAGGGGCGTCAGCGCCTGCGTCTCGTCCAGTAGGTGTTGACCACTGCCGTCAAAGGCAAAGGTGCGCAAGGATGCGGATGCACCGGAGCCATCGAGAAGGTGGAGTTTGTCCTCGACCGACAGGGCACCCCGGATCGGCGCGTCATCCGCATCGAATTTTTCCAGCACCGAAAAATTCCCGGATCCGCTATAGCTGGTGCGATCTGCGTTGTCGCGCCCATCATGAATAACCAGAAGTTCAGGTTGGCCTGCGGAATCGATCACCCGAAGCTCGGCGATGGCCACCGGATAGGTGAAACTGGTGAGCGAGGAAAGAGACGACCCCGTCCACTCACTTTCAATCAGCGTGCTTGTGCCAGGAAGATAAAAGACGAACTCCGCGCGGTCATCCGAGTCGAAGTCCGCGTAGACGTAAACCACATCATCGGGTAGACCCGAGAGGCTCGCCACCAGAGTCGACAGCCCGTCGTTCGGATCCAAAAGCCGGAAGACCGAGCTCCCGCCATCATCGGCGAGCATCCCGTAGAAAAGAGGCTTTCCCACATTCAACTCTATGCGGTTGGTGCTCCGCGGCGGCAAGCCGGAGGAATCACCGGCACCGTCTGCAGGGAAAGGCAGTCCCGAGCCGTCATTGCGAAAAAATGAAAGCGTGTCGGGGTTAGAGGGAACATGAAGCGTCGCGTGATAGGCGATATCGTAGAAATCATTGTCATAGCCCGCAGGCCCTCCGGGAATATTTAACGCGCTGACGACTGCGGGCCCGATCAGGGTATCCGGCACGCGCTGCGGCTCGGATAGTCGGACATCATTACGCGTATCAATAATTTGGATACGATTATCCAGCTCTGAGGAAGCGACGATTTGATCGTAGGACGGATCCAGAATCGGCCCGAAAGAAAAACCGGAAAGCGGAGAAAGGCCGCTCTTCGCCGTGTTCTCACGCCATTGCAAGGATCCCCCGCCCTGCGATTCAGCAATACGCAGTTGCCCGGTACTTTTATCGGCAACGACGAGATCGTCCTCGCCGTCGCCATTGATATCGGCGAGCGCTTGGAACTCGCTCTGATTTTCATAGACAAAGCCCGGGGCGGATTGGGCTTGGGCGGCGTTTGGTGCAAGAAGTGCCCAAGCCGCAAAGGTTGCGGCCCGGAAGCTGAAAATTCCGATCTTGTAGAAATGAAAATATGGGTAGCGCCGTGACATGTCAGTTCCGTTAGTTGGCGGTTACAGAATCGAGCGGGATGACGCGGGCGATTTCGCCGCGTTCGGTAAAGCGGACAAGCAGGTAGCGATAGCTGGCCCCCTGAATGACCGGTTGCGTATCCTTGACCCAGAGATGATAACCGTTGTTCACGGTCGGCTCCGGAATCAGAAAGACATAGGGATCATGGACCGCCCAGACCGGTTGTTCCTGGAAGGTCGAAGGCGCGGACGCAAGGCCTTCAATCAGCGGTGAGACCTGATAGACATCGCCGGAGACATTCGCCCAGGTCGCGTTCGGCTCCTGATAGCGGTAGAGCATGAAATCCGGCAACGGCTCGCCGTTGGAAGCACGGACGTAAAACGCCGTCTCCAAATCGGATTTCTCTGCTTTCGGGCTTCGCGGCAGCGGGAAGATCCCGGCTGCGGTATCATAGCCCTTGGGCGGCTGGTCCCAGTTGCTGGAGAAATTGATGTCCAGTTGCCCCAACTCGACAAAGCCGACGCGTACCGCGCCCCCATGGTAGGCGGTAGAACCGTCGGGGTTCATCGGGTCGATCGCAGCCTTCAGGCCGACAGGATAGGGTCTGTCCGGCGCTTCCACGGGGAAAGTTCCGTCGATATCCGGCGTGCCGCGCACCGGCCATGGGACGACACAGTCGGAGGGATCGAAAGGCTGGGAGAAGTCGACTTCCGAAGACCAGATAAAGAAAACTTCGTTACTCCACGGACCTTCAGCACCACCGGCACCAATGGCGCGGACGCGGAAGGCATACTCAGTGCCAGAGGCGAAGTTTCGGCTCCAGAGCGCCTGATAGGAAGGCCCGACATCGAAATTCGCGCCGACACGGCCGGTAAGATAGCTCCGGAATACCTTGTCTCCGACCTGAATGAGGCTGACGAAGGGATTACCCGCAGGGCCGGAGGCCGGCACATTCAACCGGAAATCGTCCGAAAGATCGGCCCTCGGCACACCATCGACCGAGCGGATCGCGAGTTCGAAGCGCTCGACGCCAGCGGGTGGCGCGAACCACTTGATGCGGGCGGCGCCATTATCCGGCGTTTCGCCGACTGGCTCGACCGGACTGAGCATCGGCTTGGGTAGATCCGTGCGCGGCTCGACGGTGATGCAGTCGAGGCGACTCAGGACACTGGGGTTGCCCTGTAGGTCGTAGACTTGGAGAAAGTAACAGACACGGCCGCCGTTAAGTGGGAGGTCACGATCCTGCGTCTGCACATTGGGCGTCTCATTGTAATTGGCGATCCCCTGCTCGATCATGGTGAGCGGGCCGTCGTCGACACGGCGGTAGAGCTTCCACTCGCGGGTGTCCGGGGTCAGAAAAAGATCAAGATCGACCGGATCGATCGTACCGGTTGCCGGAGTGCCGGGTTGACGCGGCTCGTGAGTGGTGCAGGGAGCTTCCGGATCCGTGGCGGCGAGAAAGTCAAAAGCCTGCACGTAGTTCCCGCTTTGTTTGTCTGGATTCAGACCGACGCTAAAAGTCTGCTCGGCAAAGCTGCTGCGCTTACCTCCCGCTATACCGACGCGGACGAGAATGGTACCGGTGTTCGCTTCCTGCCCCTGAAAGAGACTGTTCGGAAGAACGGGCTGTATTTGCAGGGTCCCGGTTTCCGGAAAATCAAAGCGACCGAGGTAGCCCCGCTCATCATCGGTCGGCACCACGTAAAATTCGACCCACTCAATACGCGGGTCGATGCGCTCGATAAAGAGATCCAGATAAATGTAGCCTGCCTCAAAGCCGCTGCCGGCTTCGACCGTGCTGCCGTTTTTCGAAACAATCGGAAGCAGGCAACTGCCGGTAACGGAGCCATCCGGTGCTTGCGGGCCGACACGATCGCGGAGGACCCCATATCCCGGGCCGCTATTGCCGGAAACATTGCCGCCACAGGCAGAGGCATCGACAGCGCGAACCGTATACCAATAGGTTTTATTCGCCTCGGCACTGTCGCCGGTAGCGGGCGTCGTGAGATCACGGTTCTGGTAAGTGATAAACGGGTGCACCCCACTGTCATCAATGTACTCCGTAATGTCGGACCCGACGGTGGCGATACGGCCGCCGGTGATCTCTCCGCTGGGGAGTCCTTGTTCAGGCAAGCCCTGATTGTTGTGCATCTGCTCGATGGAGGCCCAGCGATAGATCCAATATTCGCTAATGTCGGGGCCATGCTCGCGTGTCTGGGCCGGTTCCCAGTCGAGCTTGAGGACCTGTGTCTGCGTTTCCGTCGACTCATCGTAGATAAAGTGATTGCTTACCTCGAGGCCCTTGGGAGCCTGCGGGGGAATGCGGAAACAGATCGTCACAGGTGTGCCCTGCGAGACAGCGCCGGGTCGACCGAGAAGGTCGCGTCCGGCGACGAAATAGTAGAAACGGTCGCCGTCGCTGAACGGGGTACCACCGTTCCTGTAGCGGTCGTTGTCATCGATCACGAAATAGGTCTCGCTATCGGCATTGAGATCTGGCGCTTCGGTCGGAGAGAAAATTTTATCCGTGAGAATGGGACGTTCATTGACCCGGATGATCGAACCGGGCCTTTCCGACATAAGTCCGAAGAATTTTTCCGGGTCCGGTTCGGCAGCATCCCAGCCCGCGTCCTCGGCAAACTCCGGATCGACCCGGTAAACATTATAGCCGAACTGAAAAAAGGACCGCTCCCGGAGATCGCCGGGCGTGCCCCAACGGAGAGGCACGTTAAGATTCCCGCGCGGGTCTTCCTTGCCACTATTGTCGACAAAGGGGACCTCGACCGGTTGACCAGGCGCCGGCAGAAGCTTGACCTCGCCGCCGGTGACGACGACGCGGCCCGAGACCACGGTGCACTCGGCAGGATCGCTGCTGCCATCCGGGCAGGAACGAATCTCGTAGGTGCGGACCTCTCCTTCCCCGATCGGCTCGACAAATGCCACACCGGCCGCAAGGGCTGCCGCAGGATGGCGCCGTGTGAGCAGAGAAAGTGTTTCCGCGCTCTTATTATCCACCCTCGAAACATCCACAATGGCAGCGAGCTTCTGGTTCAGTTCCAAACCGGCGACGGGCACGATATTATCGTATAGGCCGTCGATATTGGAGGAGAGCTCGAGGGGATCTTCGCCAAGCTGGACCGCCTGATTGATCGACTGTCCCACGGCCAAAGCACTCGTTTGCGGCCGGACCAAGGCGTCCAATGAAAAGCCGCCCGGATCGGAGGGCTCGCCCGACTTTGAGTAAACGGCATAAGTGGCGGGCTCCCAAATGGCATCGCCCGTCGGCCACCAAGTCAGGTAGACGAGCGGATCGCTTCCGGCGGCTTCTTCCGCAGGCACACCAAGCGCCGCCGTGACCACGGATTCATCGACCGTCTGGGCACACGCCCCTTGCTGCCAAGCAGGCGCGAGCGTCGCGGCGAAGAAGGTTAGGACAAGAAACGCCTTGCCGAGGCTTTGCCCCGCCCTCACCACTTGGCGAGGCTTCGAAGGACGGACAGTATTGCTATCGAAACAACGATTATCATGTCCCCTTTTATCATGGCAGGAGGGGAGCCGATGCGTTCGAAGATTTTCGCAGAAGACGCTAAATATGTTGGTCATAGAGCTCAAAGTTGGAATTTCCACCGGTCATTGATGTATTCGAGAATGATGGACTTGGAGAATTTGACGCAGAGCGGGCAACTGCCGACCCGACCGCCGACGGTACCCCGACCACGGTAACGAAGGTCGTCGCCGACTTTGGCCCCAATCATGGAGACCTCTCCGTTGACGCCAACGAGGCAGAGCGCCTCACCTGAAACGGCCAGCAGGATCTGGCCGCCGAAAGTGGGCCCTTCTACAAAATAGAACGCCCCTGCGCCGACTCCGGCGGTGATGCGGAACATACAGGTGGCCGGGATCCCTAGGATGGCTTCCGAAACCGGGATGTGGGCCTCCCCATAGACATAGGCACCGGTAAAGGTGGGATCCGGCGAACCGATGACGCCAGCCGCTTCCTCATTCACAAGTTCGACCGGCGTGATGGTGCAGGTCTGGCCAAAGAAGACGCCGCCGTACACGTCGTAGCTTTGAAACTTCAGACCCACCTTGGCGGCGAGGTAGTTTTCGGTTTTGCCGAAGGACATGGCGGCTCCAAGGTCCGTGATCTCGAAGGCTTCAAAGTTAAAGGAGCCCCCGACCATCTCAATCTTCCCGCCGAGGCCGAGAGGCTTGTCACTGTAAGTCACCTTGCCCTCCACGGCGATTTCCATGCCCGGGCTGAGCCACTCGACGGGAACGCCTGGCGTGCCGAGGGTAATCTCCTTGGCAGGAGTACCTTCGGCGGAATAACTGCAGGAACCCGAGCCGTCCGAAGCGAGTTGCTTGATCTGGAAATAACCCTCGAATTCCATCTCCTTAGGCACTTTGAACTGAATCGCGGCGTCGACCCGTAGCAGCCGAAGCGCATCACCGTTAATATGGGCAAAGCCATCGAACTCACCGCTGCCAACCACCGAATTGATGTCGCCGATGGCCCCGTTAATGCTGTCATCAAAGCCAGCCAGATACTGGCTGAGTAGGTTTTTCAGGGTCGTGTTGACCTGAGCAAAGGCCGAATCGATTCCCTCTTTGATCGCGAGGTCAACGTCGTAAAGCTTCTGCCGGATGACCTGTTGGAATTCCCGCACAAAGGCCATGCCGCGAATCTTGTCCTTAATCTCCGAGCGGATGCGCTGTTTGATTTCCTCAGCTGTATATTCCTCGAAACGATCCGGTGCCGGAATGTCGGCGAGGATAAAGGCGTCGACGACATCGCGCAGATCAGCGGTCGCTGCCTGGATCTGGCTGTCAGCGGCATTAAGGATATCTTCGAATTCGGCGAGGAAGGCTGTGTTGTCCTCGATCTCGTTGCGAATGTCGCCGATTTGCGAATCGAGCTCGGCAATGACCGCGCGGATGCGTTCGAGACTGGGGCGGACTTTATCCAGTTGTTCGTTAATCAGATCCTGGAGCTCGCCGGTGGGGCCGGAAAGACTATCATTCAGCATGCCTGCCAGTTCGTCGCCAAGTTCCCCGCCGACCTCGTCGATCAGACGGGCGATGAGGGTCTCGACGATTTGGAATTCGCCGCTTTCCTCATAGAGCAGCCCGTCGAGCGTGTCGTAAGGACCGGACGGAGGCGTGAGCTTGACCTCACCATTCTCGAGATAAACGCGATCGTGAACGGAGCGGAGCGCAATCTGTAGGTCTTCCAGTGCGTTATCGATTTTAGCGATGACGCTGTTGGCTTCCCCGACCGGTTTGGCCAGCGTCTGAATCGCTGCGCGTAGGTCCTGCGAATTGGCATCAACATTGTTGACGAAGAACTTCTCGGCCTTGTTGCCAACTTCGGTTTGCCAGGCCGTGACCGTGTTGGTCGTCGAAGCGGCAGTTTGCAGTTCGCCGTAGAGATCATCGATGATGGGATCGACGGCTCCGGCCATGAAGCCTTCGATCAGGTCATCGATCTGGTCCTGGAGCAGACTGTCGATTTGTTGAATACCCTGGTCAAGGGCGTCGACAGTTTCGCCACGGAGCGCGTCGGTGGCGGCCTGGAGCACACCGGTTTGTTCCTCGATCTTATTGAAGACAAAGTTGGTCAGGTTGATCCGCGGCAGCCCCTCATATTGGGCACCGAAGGAAATTTCCGCCCGCTCCGCGCTGAGGTAGTCGAGTTGATGGTCGACCTGAATGACCAGCAGGTCTTCCTGCTGCTCCGGCTTAAAGGCCGAGAAAGTGCGCAACGCAGAGGACCAGTCCAGAGGGTAGCTGAACTCAACGACGTTCAACCACTCTTGCCGGGCGGTAATGAGATAAGGCGTCGGGTCGCCGGAGGCACCGGACTCGTTGCGGTAAAGGGCCTCATCGACCCCAGCCGGAAAGCCACGGTTGCCCGTATCGAAGAAGGAAGTGGTAAAGAAGGTCTGTCCGCCTTCGGTCCACCCACCCATCAGATCGGCGACTGCTTTCGGATTCGTATTTTTCGAAGCGGTGGTGCGGATGTGCCCGGCCAAATCCTCAAAGAAAGGCACGTCGATCTTGGCGGCGAAGTTGAGACGCCCGTCCCCCTCGGTTTGCTCGGAGGTGGCATCGTAGGCATTCAGGTAAGCCTCGCTGACGGTAGTGAGCTCGTATTGCTCCTCCTCTGGCCCGTCGAGCTTCAGGCTGTTCGGCAGACGGAAGCGTGAGGTAATCTGCGTTTCCAGCCCTTCGGCCAGGGAGAAGTCCAGATCGATCAACTGGCCGTTCGGACGAACTCCGACCGTACCGTGGAGCGGCTGGTCAACCAGCGTGGAATAACCGGTCGCACCCAGCGTGAGGTATGCTTCGTTGGCGGGATTGCAGCTGCCGCTGGAGGTGAAGCCAAGCGCAGCGATATCAATATCCGCGTTCCAGTAATCAAAAAGAGTGGCGAGACCGCCGGTAGGAAGGCGGGCCTCGGCAAGCCCCCCGAGGCAGGTAAAGCTCAGGCCCTCGAAATTGAAGGTGGCATCGGTCGGGAAGGGGGTAGCGACCGAACCTTTGGTGAAACTGCCACTCGGGCTCGTCGTGCTGTCGAGGTAGCCGAGACCGTAATAATCAAAGGCAAAATCATAGCCGAGGATTGTAAGCGCCTGCGGGAAACTTCCGGGAACGGCCTCCACGGTGCCGGTAACGCCAACTTTGCGGACGTAAAACTTATTACAGCCGCGCAGGCCGTACGGGACGGTCTGGTCGCCGATTGTGGCGACACCGGTCACTGCACCATCGCTGGCGGTTTCCAAGTTAATCCCGGCGTAATAGTAATTGCCACCTTGATCGGCGGTGCTCCCGGGGCGCGCCATGGTCCGAGCATCCGTTTCGGTCGTTCCCTTAACGGCAGCAAGGAGCGTATCGGCCGGAGCGCTACGCGCAGCCCTATCGCCAGCGCCGCCAGAGTTAAATTCAGCGAATGAACCGCCGGCACCACGAATGAAGTGACCTGTGGCATGGAACGTGGCGTTCGAAAAGGCCCCCAACTGCTGGGCGTAGACCGGACTACCGGAAGAGCTCAATGCCTCGATGTAGCCCCAGCTGAGCTGACGCTGATCGCCCGTGCCTTGGAGCGACCCCGAGCCGACGAGCCCCCCGTCGGCGGTAAAAACGAGTGCGCCGGGATCAAGTGTCAAGCTACCCTCCTGCTCGCCCGTGCCGCATGCATCGGCTGCACAAGTTTGATCGTAGGTAAGCGTTAAGACGCTGGAGAGATTAAGGAAACCGGCCGTGACCGCATCGGCGGCGATAGTAATCTCGCCACCGCTATGAGGGACGGCGACACCGTAGGGGAAGTGAGTCTTGAAACTTCCACTGTTGAGATTGTAGGCGACGTCCATCTCGGCAGTGCCGTCGACATCAGTGACAATCAGTGACGACGCACCGTCCACGCTGGCGAGCGCATGATAGTAGCCGCTGTTGTCTGCCTTGGTCTGCTTGGCGGGATCGACGGGTGCACCCGCCAAATAGTCCGCTTCTTCATCGCGCACATAACCGGCGTTGCCACTGGAATGGCTGATGGTGAATTTGCCCGTGGTGGTCTCCCAAAGAATTTGATCGGAAGTGACGTAAGCCGGCTTGGTCTCCTCCAACACGCGAACCGGCGAACCGGGAATAAATTTCAGTGCGGCATTCTGGGGGCCAAGCTGATCGTCGAGACTGACTCCGCTGAAATCAATCGTGGCGGCGAGACGACGGTTATTGCCGCCAACCGGAACGTAGCCCATGCCCTGAGGAAGATAAGCAGTCAGATCGCTGTAAAGTCCGTTGATTTGCAGCTCCGTATTTTCGCGCTGGAAGCGTACCCCAGCAGCAGTACCGGTATCCGGCGTATTGGGCGGAGTTATCGGAATGTTGGCACCGAGGCCTTGCACCGTGGCCGTACCGTCGGCGAGCAAATGGATGCTTACGGACGAGGTGGCATCGTAGGTGTAGTCGGCAAGGCCATCCAGATGACCGTCGACCCCGGTGAGCGTCATGGCCACATACCCCGCACCGTCAGTCGTCGAAGGCTGCGGATCGCGGGTAAAATTTTTCAGCTGCGTGATTCGCCCACCGAAGTACAGTTCCCCGTTAAAATCATAGAGTCGGAGATCCTGGAGGGTTTGGACATTTCCGGTCGCGTAGGTGCCGGTAATTGGATTCTCTTTGTGGGTGATTGTAACATCCACCTCGTATTCCTCGTTGAGCGGGTCGAGTTGCTCTGATGGGATAATTTGCAAGGAGTTCGAAATGCTGCGAATTCTGGGGACAGACGTGAAAGTGAATGAGTTGTAGAAATAGGAATCGATGTATTTGGAGTCGGAAAACGTGCTCTGCTGTAACGGAATCACGTTGCCGGTGCTTTTTTCCCGAAGCTCCACTTCATACTCAAAGCGCACATAGCTGCTTGTGACCGAAGAATCATAGCGATCCCAGCGTCGAACCGTCGCAGCCAAGTCTACCGTAAAGGCGCGCTTATCCGGACTTGTGGCTCCATCCAACAAAAAGGGATTGCTCAGGCTGGTAGAATCGAGCGTCGCGATAATATTAAGAGGGTCGTCCGCGCTGGAGGTATTGGTAAACTGGTAGAGATTGCTGGAGCCGCTGTATTCGTTGCCGCCGACCGTCGACCAAGTGTAAAATCCCAGGAAAACGTTGTAAGAATATTTCTGCAAACGTCCGCGAATCCGATAATTTTTGTAGGGATCGAGAACTTGGGAAGTTTCGAATGAATCGCTTTCGAAAATCGTTTGTGAACTCGGCTCGGGCGTACCTGAGTCGTTATCGATATCCACAAATACGGCTTGTGTCGCGTAACTATCGTTTGAAGCGACCAGAGGGACGACACTCCAAGAACCATCACTTGCTTGAACCTGAAGTTCCCAGAGGAAGCGGTAGTCAGCCGACTCCGACGTGTCCGTCGAAATATCAGCCGACATAGACACCGCCACGCCGTCTCGAGCCGGGCCCTGGTTATCTCCTGTCAGAATAAAGTCCCTTGTGATCTGTGGCGAATCGATGTCGTAACTCGTCGCCGCCACTAAGGGAGAGCTCAAACCTGCGGCGAGCAAACAGATGCAAAAAATCGATACGAAGTAGCTGAAAAAACGGGAAAACATCATGCAACAAAGATGACAACTCTGTTGAGGATACTACCGACTAGCTCACAAGAATTTCAGAAAGCGAGGTGCGAAGGCTCAAAACTGAATCGCAGGAGAGGACGGCAGACTCGCAGTCAGTTGGTAGGTTTAGGAAAAGATATGATTCTCGTTTTAGCGCTGGCGGCTAAATCCGTCAAAAAAAAACCTGTCCTATAAGGCGCTAGATTCTTAAAACCGCAGAGGTGCAGTAATTTACAAATAAAATCTTTTCCTTAGCTCGGATGGGATAAGGCAGCACCGATGCGCTCGTCCGATTCCCTTACAACCGTTTCCGCATTCGTCTCAGCGGCTTCTACCCGCTTGAATAACTGCATCGAGTTCCTGCTGCAGCTCCACAAGTTTTTCGGGCTTCTTCACGGCCAGATTAAATAGCTCAGCTGGATCTTCCGACAAATCATAAAGACGATCCTCGATATTTCCCCGCCGGTAAATCTCTTTGGGCAGGTTAGCTCCGGCGACTGGTTGGGTATACTGAGCCCGGCCCCGAACTAATTTCCAAGTGCCCTTGCGATAACCGAAGTTGCCACCGTTGCCATTATCCTGTTGCACGAGGGCGCTGCGGCCTGCCGCACCCGGCTCCCCCAGTAATGCACCAATCACATTCATACTGTCCAGCGCAGCCTTTTCCGGCAGATCGACTCCGTTCAATGCCGCGAAACTGGCGGGAAAATCGATCGTGCAGACCATCTCCCGGGAAACGCCCGGCGCGATGCGCCCCTTCCAATAGGTAATAAATGGCGTGCGGGTTCCGCCTTCGAGGACGCTGTATTTGCCACCGCTCCAAGGGCCGTTGGGTTCGTGCAGGCCAAGTTCTTCTCGGGCACCATCCTTGTATCCATCGTCAAGCACCGGCCCATTATCCGAACAAAACACGACCAGAGTATTTTCTTCGATCCCCTGTTCCCGCAAAATTTCCATCAGTTCACCGACGCACCAGTCGAGCTGGAGAATGGCGTCGCCACGGTAGCCGAGACCGCTCTTCCCTTGAAAACGCTCGTGCGGCATGCGCGGTACGTGATTATCGTGCGAGGCGAAGAACAGGAAAAAGGGCCTGTCTTTATTTTCCGTGATCCAGCGGCGGGACTGTTTCACCCATTCGTCGGCCAGGTCCTCATCGCGAAAACGCGCGGCCTGCCCACCGGTATAAAACCCGATACGGCTGATGCCATTATGGATGGTGCCGTTGTGTCCGTGGGACCAATCCATTTTCAGGCTGTCGCGATGCGTTTTCCCGGTCGGATGACCCGGAGACGGCTTTTTCCGGCCCACCCAAAGGGGATCGTCAGGATCGAGATCTTTTACGCGGTGGTTTTCGACATAAACCTGAGGCACCCGGTCGTTGGTCGTCGGAAGCAGATAGCAATAATCAAAGCCGATTTCCAGCGGACCCGGCTTCAGTTCCCCGTTCCAATCCGGGCCTTCGCCCGGAGCACCTAAACCAAGGTGCCACTTGCCTATCACGGCCGTGCGGTAACCCGCTTGCTTCAAAAGTGAGGGCAGAGTCTCCGTGCCGGGCTGAATCACGGAAGGTCCGTTGGGTGGCGCAATGCCAGTACCCTTTTTGCGAAAGGCGTAGGTTCCGGTCAACATGGAGTAGCGCGTGGGCGTGCAGGTCGAGGCCGAACAATAACCACTGGTAAAACGAAGGCCGTCCTTGGCCAACTGGTCGATATGCGGTGTCTCGATTTCCGTAGCTCCGTAGGCCGAGACGTCACCATAGCCAAGGTCGTCCGCCATGATGACAATGATGTTGGGTTTCTCTCCCTCGCCGACACATAAAGCGGCACAAAGGAATGCCAGGAGCGATGGGATGGTAATGTATTTCATAACTACAAACCGACTGGTGTATTTCAAGAGAGGCTACTCCCGTTCCTCAAACCACTTCTGGACACCTTTCACATCCCGGCAATTTAATATCTGATCACGCGAAAGTCCGCCCTTTCGGGCCACGTTCACACCGGCTTCAAAGTAGTCCAGGCCTTCGGTCCGGTGGGCATCGGGATTGATGGCACACATCAGGCCCTTATTCGCCGCCCGTCGCCAGAGGCGCCAGTCCATGTCGAGGCGGCGCGGGTTGGCATTGATCTCGATTATCACCCGGTTGGCGATAGCCGCATCAATCACCTTTTGCAGGTTGATTTTAAACGGCTCACGACGCAGCAGGAGACGTCCCGTCGGATGGCCCAACATGGTCGTGCCGGGGTGCTCGATCGCCTTGATCACCCGGGCCGTCATCTCTTCTTCACTCTGGCTGAAGCTGGAATGAACCGACATCACGGTATAGTCCAACGCCTGCAGAGTGCCATCCTCCAGATCGAGCGAACCATCCCGCAGGATGTCGCACTCGATTCCGGCAAAGACATGTACGGGGGATTCCCCGGATTCATTGAAGGCCCGGATCTCTTCAATCTGTTTCAGCACCCGCTCGTCGTCGAGCCCATTGGCCTGATAACTGGCTTTGGAATGATCGGCCAAGCCAAGATAGTCCCACCCTAGATCCTGAGCCGCAGCCGCCATCTCCTCAATCGTCGCCCGCCCGTCCGAAGCGGTGGTATGATTATGAAAAACACCCCGTATTCGGTCTTTGGATACGAGATCCGGAATCTTCTCCAACTCCAGCTCTCCCATTCCCTCGCGCAGCTCCGGCGGGATCTCGGGCAGGCCCAGAAAGGCAAACAAGTCTTTCTCGCTGGTGATACCTACCCCCTCACCCGGTCCGGTTTCCCGCTCAGCGGCACCCGGTCTTGTCGTCGCTTCGCTCCTCGAAACACCTTCACTTTCACTCTCACCTTCACTCTTCTTGATCCCCCATTCGCTCAAGCTGTATCCCTTTGACAAAGCCCGTTGCCGCATGGCCACATTATGGTCCTTCGAGCCGGTAAAGTGGTGCAGGGCGAAGGCGAACTGAGCCGCCGGCACGACCCGCAGGTCGGCCTGAAGACCGGATTCGAAACGGACGCTGGATTTGGTCTTACCTTTTGCGGTCACCTCCCGCACTTCCTCGCGTGAGGTAAACCAGTCCATCACCTTTTCCGGCTCGGACGAGGCGACGATAAAGTCGAGGTCGCCTACCGTTTCCTTCAACCGGCGCAGGCTGCCGGCCACCTCGGCCCGCTCCACTTGAGGCAGTTCGCGTAGTCCAGCAAGAATCGGTTCGGCCACTTCACGCGCTCGCCACCAAAGGTGACGCTTGGCATAGGCTTCGCGGTTTTCAATCCCGCTCAAAATTTTCTCTTCCGACTTTTTTCCGAAGCCCTTCAACGCTGCGACCTTGCCCACCTCGCAGGCCGACTTGAGACCCTCAACCGTATCGACATCAAGTTCGTCGTGCAGCCGCTTGACCTTCTTCCCGCCCAGTCCGGGGATATCGAGCATCTCAATCAGGCCGGGGGCGACCGAGTCGCGCAGCTTCGTGTAGTATTCCAGCTCGCCGGTTTCATAGAGCGTCTCAATCTTATCGACCAACGCCGAGCCGATCCCTTTGACCGAACCCAGCTCACCCGACTCGATCAACTCGCCGAGATCCTCCTCCATCGTCTCCAGGGCCCGTGCGCCCGTCTGATATGCGCGGATTTTAAAAGGGTTTTCCCCTTTCAGCTCCAAGAGCACCGCGATTTCTTCCAGAACCTCAACAATGTCAGCTTTATCCATGTCGCTTCATGCAAACAGCTGCGAAGGGCTCGGCAAAGCAAATTAGTCCTCCGCCCCGCAGGAGAGAAACTCTTCAATTTTATATTTGCGCAGCTTTCGGCGCACCCAGTCGAGCGCGGCGTGCACGGCCCGGGTCTTTACATCCATGCGCCCACCCGTGTACCGAACAGTCTTGGCCCAAACACCGACCGGCGAGTGGTAGCCGATATGAATGGTACCGACCGGGTTTTTCTCGTCGCCCCCCTCAGGTCCGGCGAAGCCGGTCACACTGATCCCGTAATCCGCCGACAGGCGCTCCGCGATCCCGGAGGCCATGGCGATGGCACACTCCGGACTGACCGCACCGTGCTGTTCCAGAATCGGTTCGGGCACGCCGACCTTGGAGACTTTGACATCGTTGCAGTAACAGACCACGCCGCCGACAAAGACCTTGGACGAACCGGGGATGTTGGTGAACGCATCGCAGAGGAGGCCGCCCGTGCAGGATTCGGCCACTGCCAGAGTGCGGTCAAGCGCCCGCAACTCGTGAAAGACTACGTCGGCCAGTGAGCAGTGCCCATAGCAAACAAAGTCCTCCCCGAGCAACTCGCGCGCTTCATGTGCGATTTCCTTGATCTGCCCCAGCGATAGAGACCCGTCACGGCTGCTCAGGCGTACATCGACGATTCCATAATGCACACAGTAGGCCACCGTAAGTCCGGGGTGGTTCGAAAAGATCGGCTGCAAGCTTTCTTCAACGGAGGATTCCCCCACCCCGCAGGTGCGGAGCTGGACATAAGCCTGTTCCTTCGAGAGCACGCCCATCTCCTGCAGAATCGGAATCGCCTGTTTTTCAAACATCGGTCGCAGCTCCTGCGTGGGACCGGGCAGCATGATCAATATTTTGCCGTCGCGCCGGAGCAGCAAGCCCGGCGCAGTGCCCCGCTCGTTGTGTAGCACCTCGCCGCCCGAAAAGTAATAGCACTGCTTTTCATGGTGCTTGGCCACCTTACGGCCCAGGAGTTTGAAGCGGGCCTCAATCGCATCGAGTATCGATTGGTCAAATAACAACTCGGCGCCCAGAGCCTCGGCCACGTTCTCTCGGGTCATGTCATCAGCGGTAGGCCCAAGCCCGCCGGTCGTAATCACAATATCGGAATGTTCCCAGGCATCGAGGAAAGCACGTTGGATCTCGGTCTTTTCATCTGTAATCACCCGACTGCGCTGAATGGGCAGGCCGTAACGTGCGAGTTGGTCGCCAAGATAGACCAAATGTGAGTTATCTCGGATGCCGACGAGCAGCTCGTCGCCAAAATTGATCACTTCAATGATAGGAGTCTTGGACATTGGTCGGTTTTTAAGCTTAGTAGTTTTCGGATAGTACACTAATTTGTCACAAATGCCAGAGTCGGGTAAAGATAAGTCCAGATCAGGGCTGAAAGAGAAAGTGCGCAAGCTGCCGCACAAGCCGGGCGTGTATCTAATGAAGGACCGCCTCGGCCAGACGATCTATGTGGGCAAGGCCAAGGACCTGAAAAAACGGGTCAGCACCTACTTTCAGGCTTCGCGCAAGCTCATGATCGCCCAGCCCAAAGTGAGGGCGATGATCGACCTGATCCACGACTTCGAGATCATCCTGGTAAAATCGGAGGCGGAAGCGCTGCTTCTCGAGGGCCAGCTGATCAAAAAATACCGGCCGCGCTACAATACCGACTTCACCGACGACAAGCGATTCCTGCTCGTACGAGTGGACCTTCGGGAAACCCTGCCCCGTTTCCGCCTGACCCGCAACCGGACGGACAGCGGCTCCCGCTATTACGGCCCCTTCGCCCACTCCGGCCATTTGCGCAAAACACTGGCCGAGCTGCGCCGCGAATTCGGCATCCTGCTGCATGACGCAAAGCCGGTTGACCTCGGCGACGGACGCTGGCGTCTCTACGACGATGCCCGACAGGAAATCTACGAGCACGAAAACGAGATCACAGAAGAAGAGTACAAGGAGCGCCTGGATGCCGCCTGCAAATTCCTTGAGGGCAAGGCCCGCGAGTGGCTGGGGGAACTGAAGGAGGAAATGAAGAGGGCCGCCGAGAGGCGCGATTACGAGACCGCCGCCTCGCTCCGCGACCGCATCGCCGCACTCGAGCAGACCGCGGCGCGGACCCGTAAATTCGAGCGGAACCTGCTCCACACCCAAAACAGCGAAACCGTGCTGGAGGAACTCAAGCAGAAGCTTGGCCTCGCCCGAAAACCGGTGCACATGGAGTGTTTCGACATTTCCCACATCTCCGGCAGCTTCTGCGTGGCTTCCATGGTCGCCTTCCGCAAAGCCAAGCCCGATCGCAAAAACTACCGGCGTTTCAAGATTCGCTCCTTTATCGGCAACGATGATTTCCGCGCCATGGAGGAAGTCGTTGGCCGACGCTACCGGCGGCTGTCCGATGAGGGCAAAAAATTTCCCGACCTCATCGTGATCGACGGCGGGGCCGGCCAGGTCACGGCTGCCCTCAAGGCCTTCCTCTCGCAGGGGCTGGAACCACCGGAGCTGATCGGCTTGGCCAAGCGGAACGAAACCGTCATCTTCTCCGACGGACGCAAGCCGCTCAATCTCGAGCACAACGACCCCGCTCTGCGCCTATTACAGCACATCCGCGACGAGGCCCACCACTTCGCCAACAGTTTTAACGCCGAACTGCGCAGCAAGCGACTCAAGGAGTCCATCCTCGACGACTTCAAGGGCCTCGGCACCCGGCGCAAGCAACAGCTCCTGCTTCACTTCGGTAGTATCCAGAAGCTGCGCGGCGCCAGCGTCGAGGCGCTCACCGAAGTCGAAGGCATCGGCAAATTGACCGCCGAGCGGCTGGTCGAATTTCTGCAGGACTCGTAGGGGTGCTGCTTCCTCCTTCGCTCGAAGCTACGGCGAGACATGTGTCGGCACCCGCGAACGCTGTTTGATCCGTCGAAAGTTTGGTTATGTATACGAACTTTCGCGGGCTTCGTCGTTCGACAAACTCACGGCCTTCGGAGAGGGAAGCCCCTACGCACGTCGCAAATCCCGGATCCCGGGTCCCTTTGCCCTAATCCCCAAACCCGTCCGGATTGGCCTCGTGCCACTTCCAGGCGGTGGCGATGATGTCCTTCACATCGGTGAACTTAATCTCCCAGCCAAGCTCGGCCTGCGCCTTGGAGGAATCGGCGTAGAGCGCGGGCGGATCGCCAGGGCGGCGGTCGGCTTCGACCACCGGCACTTTCTTGCCGGTCACTTCCTCGACCGCGTTGATAATCTCACGGACGGAATTGGGGGTGCCGGTGCCGAGATTGTAGAAACAGCTCGCGCCGGGCTCCGCCAGTTTTTCGAAGACGGCGATGTGGGCACGCGCCAGATCGTCCACGTGCACGTAGTCGCGCAGGCAGGTACCGTCCGGCGTGTCGTAGTCCGTGCCGAAAATTTTGATGTTTTCCCTGCGTCCGGTGGCGGCGTCGATGACCAGCGGAATAAGGTGGGTCTCGGGGTCGTGGTCCTCCCCGATGCTGCCGTCTTCAGCGGCACCGGCTGCGTTGAAATAACGAAAGGCGGCAAAGCTCAGGCCATAAGCGTGGGCGAAAGCCTTAAGGCAGTTCTCGACATCGAGCTTGGTCTGACCGTAGGGATTGATCGGCTTCTGTGGCAGGCTTTCCACCATCGGCAGGGTTTCCGGTTCACCATAAGTCGCACAGGTCGAGGAAAAGACGAACTTGTTCACCCCCTCATCCAGCATGGTTTCAAGCAGACGGAGGGTGGCGACAAAGTTGTTCTCGTAATATTTGCGCGGTTCCGTGACGGACTCGCCCACGTAGGCGAACGCCGCGAAGTGCATCACCAGATCAATCTTCTCGTCTTTCAGGATGGGCGCCACGACATCAGGATCGCCCAGATCGCCGTCATAAAAGGGAATATCGGGCGCCACCGCCTTGCGATGGCCGAAGACCAGATTATCCAGCACCACCGGACGATGCCCGGCAGCCTGCAGCTGGCGAACGCAATGACTGCCGATGTACCCGGCTCCTCCTACGACTAAAACATTCATGATGTTTCTCTTTAAGCCGGCACGATGACCTGTCCAAACTAAAAGTAGACTTCACAATACCAATTTACCCGAACACCTGCATCCTCAGTCCTTGAATGGTGGCAAGATCCTGCCAGTCGGCCCCGCGCAGTAGATTCGGTTTGGGCGGATATTTTCGTTTTTTCTCCCGTTGCCAGGCCCCAGCGTAACTCCGGACGAAGTCCTGACTGCCCAGGATGGCCCCATCGGTGAAGTAGCGCACCCGGCAGCGCAGCACAGTAGCTTTCGGCAGGAGCGCATCCTCTTTTTCAAGTACCTTCAGCGCCTTCTTCCGGCTGATTTCTGATACGGACCGATCACTGGCCCGCTTGCCAAAAATCAATGACCGGTGATCCCTCAAAGCGGCTTCAAAATGCCGGCGCTCCCGCGCCGAACCGTCCGCATGGGCGGCCCAGACCAGGGAGAGCCCTTTCCTCGCCAGCCTGTTTCCCGCCACCGCTTCGGCATAACCACAAAAGCGGTA